>JAUVDZ010000099.1 GCA_030595015.1 Candidatus Peregrinibacteria bacterium
CATCACAAGTTACATATATATCAGCTAAAAAATGCATTTCGATCTTTTTCATTCCATCTCCTGCACAAGCTTCACATCTTCCGCCTTTTACATTAAAACTAAAGCGTCCAGCTTTATAACCACGCATTCTTGCTTCAGGAGTTTGCGCAAACATATCACGAATATCAGTAAATACACCTGTATAAGTTGCAGGATTAGATCGCGGAGTTCGTCCAATCGGAGATTGATCAATATTAATAATTTTGTCGATTTCTTTAATATTTTCAACTGAATCATGCTCGCCAGGAAGCGCTTTTGCACCATTCAAGTCCATTGCGAGCTTCTTAACTAAAATTTCATTAATAAGTGTAGATTTTCCTGATCCGGAAACACCTGTTACACCGATAAACATGCCTAAAGGGATATCTACATCCAGATTTTTCAAATTGTGCTGACGCGCGTTCTTAATCACCAATTTCTTTCCATTTCCTTTTCTTCGCTCTTTTGGAAGTGCAATTTCCTTTTTTCCAGACAAATATTGCCCGGTAACAGAATTCGGATCCTTCATAATTTCTTGTGGAGTTCCTTGTGCAACAACACGCCCACCTTCTTTACCTGCGCCAGGCCCAATATCTAAAATATAATCAGCCTTAAGCATTGTATCAATATCATGCTCAACAACAATTACGGTATTTCCAAGATCTCTAAGATGAACAAGCGTTTTAATCAGCTTGTCATTGTCATTTTGATGAAGTCCGATAGATGGCTCATCTAAAACATAAAGCACACCTGTAAGTCGCGATCCTATCTGAGTTGCAAGTCTAATACGCTGAGCTTCACCTCCGGATAAAGTATTTGCTGATCGATCCAGAGTTAAATAACTAAGCCCAACATTTTCTAAAAAATTAAGTCGATTTTTTATCTCTTTAATAATCTGCGTTGCAATTTCTGCCTGCATTTTAGTAAATTTGATGTTTTGAAAGAAATCTATCGCATCTTTTACAGACATTTTTGTAAGACTGATGATTGATTTATTATCAACCAATACCGATAAAGCCTCTGGTCTAAGCCGTAATCCTTTACAATTAGGACATTTAAGAATTCTCATAAATTGCTCAATCTTTTTTCTAATATAATCTGAATCAGTTTCTCTATAACGACGCTCAAGATTAGGGATAACTCCTTCAAAAGTAGTTGAATACTCTCCTGAGAAAGCTCCATCTTCTTTTCTATCAACCTGGACTCGATATTTTCTATCACCTGTTCCATATAAAACCATCTCCATAGTGTCTTCACTTAAATCTTTAATTGGAGTGTTCATATCAAAATCATAAGCTTTTGCAACAGCTTCTAAAATTCGGTTATACCATGTCAAATGCGATGTTGTAGCCGACCATGGGATAATCCCACCTTCAGCAAGAGTTAACTTCTTGTTAGGCATAATAAGCTCAGAATCAATTTCCAGCTTTGTCCCAAGCCCATGACAAGTCTGGCAAGCCCCATGTGGACTATTAAAACTGAATGTTCTTGGTGAAATTTCAGGAATATTGATATTACATTTAGGACAAGCAAATAGCTCAGAATAAGTGTCTATCTTCCCGGAATCATGGGCCATAACCATCATAATCCCGTTTCCATTTTTAATAGCTACCTCAATAGAGTCGGCTAACCGCGTTCTATCAGGATTAGGAATTTCAATTTTTTCACCTGTAGAAAGCTTTTTATATTCAAGTTTGAAATTTTTAACAACCAAACGATCAACTACAATCTCAATATTATGCTTTTTGTTCTCTTCTAAGTCAGGGATATTCAAAACACTCATAACTTCTCCATCAACACGAACCCTTACAAACCCATCTTTCTTAATTTGATCAAAAACCTTTTGGTGCCGCCCTTTTTTATCCCTTATAATTGGCGCAAGTAGCAAAATCTTCTTTCCCTTGGGCATATCAGAGATTGTCTCGACAATTTGAGATGTCGACTGTCTATCAATTTTATCGCCACACTCAGGGCAATGAGGCGTTCCAACCTTAGCAAATAAAAGTCTTAAAAAATCAAAAACTTCAGTAACAGTACCCACAGTTGAACGTGGATTTCTCGGCGCAGTCTTCTGATCAATAGAAATCGCAGGAGAAAGCCCTTCAATTGAATCAACATCAGGTTTTTCCATTAATTGAAGAAACTGGCGTGCATAAGTAGATAAACTTTCAACATATCTTCTCTGCCCTTCAGCATAAATAGTATCAAAAGCTAAAGATGACTTCCCGGATCCACTTAACCCAGTAACTACAACCAATTTATCGCGAGGAATCTCAACATCAATGTTCTTAAGATTGTGAATTTTCGCTCCTTTTACTATTATTTTATCGGCTCCCATATTATTTAAAAGTTGTTTATACTAAAATTTAGCACAGTAGTCAAATTATCATAAAATCCTTTGTAAATCAAGTTAATTTAACTTAAACTATGTTGACGATGAGTAAATTAATAATTGCACATAGAGGCGGGAATGAATTCGCACCGGAGAATTCATTAGAAGCTATTCAAAAAGCCATTGAAATAGAAGTTCCAATGTTTGAATTCGACTTAAGAAGAACAAAAGATGGCAAATTAGTAGTTTTTCATGATCCTCATTTACTGACTTATGAGGAATTAAATAAGCAAACTAAGCGTAAAATTCCACTTCTGGAAGATGTTTTAAAGCTTTCTAAAGGCAAAATCCAAATAGATTTAGAGATAAAAGAAGCTGGATATGAAGCAGAAACAATCAAAATGATAAAAGATTATTTCAATCTAGATGAAATAATTATTACTTCATTTAAATCCTCAGTTTTACGTACTATTAAGCGCATCGAACCTAAGCTAAAAACAGGCTTAATAATAGGAAAGAAGAGTCCATGGCATGTATTTAAGGACTTATTTGCAATATTTAGACTTAAAATACTTAAAGCGGATATTCTGGTAACAAACCATCATTATTTAAAAATCAAGCTATATTATATCGCTTATTGGCTTAGAATACCCGTATATGTTTGGACTGTAAACGATGAAAAATTAATCAAAAAATACATCCAGGACAAAAAAATATCTGCAATAATTACAGATAAACCTCAAAAAGCGCTTAAACTACTCTCTATGAGTGGTTCGCTCAGGAAGTAACCGTTTTAAATTAACCAGATTTTCTTTTCTATCAAGAAGGCTATCCAGGATCAAATATCCAACAAATAAGAATGGGACAATAATAATAAGCCATTCCATTTCAAGAAACACATTAAAGGCCGCATGCAATAATGTCGCTACAATAAGACCTTCAAGAATCTTTTCTTCATGAAATAACGTGACCTTTTTAAAATGAGAAACCTTGTGAAGCCAATTTAAAATTGGATGTCTTTCTTTTCTGATTTTCTTTTTATAAATAGGATCTGCAAAGTGGGCAACTCCATAAAAATATCCAAAAATACCTGAGAACATCACATGTGCAAAGGTTGAGAATAGCGATCTAAAGACAAAAGGGACTAAGAAATTTTCAAACCCTCTGGATGCCAGGATGTTCTGGAAATAAAGGATATTTTCTACAAATGCAAACCCAAGACCTGCAATAATCGCGAACTCAATCACATCATCAACACTTAAAAATCTCTCTTTATCTACCGCTTTAACTGCATATATCTTTGAAATCTCTTCGATAATTCCTACAAGTAAAAAAGTAATTAAAACAGGAATCGGTATTAAAAGAAGAGAATTAATGCCAAAAAGTTCGAAATTAGTGTTTTTAATCCAATCAAAGGCATTTATCCAAGGGAACCATTGCCACAAATACTTATATAACAGGAGTGGTACAACAGAAACTGTACCACCGATGAAAGTAATTATTACCAGTTTTCTTTTCTCGGGATGCTTCCGTAAGAAATGAAGACCCCACGCAATAATAGGCACAAATGCAAGTAATACAGATATGCAAATAATTCCTATTTTTGATATTTCTAGAGCGCTTTCCATAATTTTGTTTTTGTTTACACCTCCCCGTTATTATAACATAAATTTACAATAAAACCAACTGTTTCCTGATGTTTAAGCGGTGTAAACAAGTTTTTACATTTTCCCATTATGGATTTTATGCACTGTCGAGCCATCGGGAACCTGAAAATCCTGATGAGTAGTTGTGATAAAAGACTGATAATTTTGAATTGCCTGAAGTAAAAATTTTTGACGATTTGTATCAAGTTCCGAAAAAACATCATCCAATAGAAGAATGGGCTTTCGGCCTGTTTGAGCTTCAATAAATTCAATCTCGCTTAGCTTCAAAGCAATAATGAGCGTTCTCATCTCCCCTCTT
>JAUVDZ010000092.1 GCA_030595015.1 Candidatus Peregrinibacteria bacterium
AATTCGAGGATCAAGAGAAACATGCTCACGATTCATTTTATAGTGATCTACAACCAAATTATGAGCAATTCTAAATATCCAGGCCTTAAAACTTTTATTTTTCTGCTTCTTATATTTATTAATATTTTCCCAAACCTTTAAAAAAAGGATTTCAGTTAAATCTTCAACTTCTGTTTTTTTAACTTTAAAGAAGATGTATCTGTAAATTGGAGTCACAAAAATATCGTAAAGTTCTGCGAAAGCTTCACTATCACCTTTTTGGCTTTTTACCACCAAAACTTCTAGTTGTTTTTCGTCATATTCTTTCATACTATTATTACAACGCATTAAATCCGCATTTTCTTACAAAATTAACTTGCTAAGAAAGCATTTTTTCTACCTTGATAACTTCATTCTCACTTCCTACGAAGATTGGTGTTCTTTGATCAAGGCTTGTGATTTCTAAATCTAAAATTCGCTCTTTCCCGTTAGTTGCACGACCTCCTGCCTCTTCAACCAAGAGTGCAATTGGTGCACATTCATATAAAAGTCTAAGTTTTCCGTCTGGCTTTTCATGATATCCAGGATAAGTGAAAACTCCCTCCTCTTTCATAAACATATGATTGATATCAGGAACCATTCCCCCGGAATATCTAAGTGTATATTTTTCATCCATCCATGAGTCAACTAATTTTCGATATTTTTCTTCAGTTGCTACTGCTCTTAAATTTCCTGGTGCAAAGTGCTTTGCATCCTTTTCAAGTTTGATGTTTTCTTTAGATAAAACAAATTCTCCAACCGCATTCAAAATAAATTCATGAACTCCGTTTCGCGTTGTATAAAGCAAAGAAACACGTGGACCATAAACAATGATAATTGAAGCAACCTGATCATCTCCGGTTTTCCCCATAACATGCTCAGCTTCATAAATCCCAAAAATTGAGCCAATCGCCATATTTGCATCAACAAGCGATGATCCATCTAAAGGATCAAAAACAACCGCATACTTACCTTTTTTCTCTTCAGGAATCTTACATATTTCATCCATTTCTTCTGATGCCAGACACGAAGTATAATTAGAGTCTTCAAGCTCTTTTACAAAAATCTGATTAGATACAACATCGAGAGCAAGTTGATCTTCTCCATACATATTAGACGTACCAGCAAGCCCTAAATCACCAGTTTGCATTGCATGGTGAATATATTTTGAAGATTGCGTAATTTTTAAAATCAGATGCATCAAATCATGATCGATCTTTGCATCACGTAAATGTTTATTTAGTGAAACTTGTTCAGACATAAGGTTGATTGTTAGAATCCATTTAAACGAAAAGCCAGAGTTAAATATACCTTAATCATAAGCTTGATTCAATGATTAAATTAAACAAAAAGATCCCCTAGGGAAAGCCTATCCTAAGGAGATCTTTTAACTTAACTAGTTGCTTAAGCCTTAGCAACCCATATCTAGAAAATCTAACCTAGTGGGAGTTTGAAGCAAGCGTTGTCATTCCTCTTACATACGCAATTTCACCTGGACGAATCATTGAATTCGCTTTTTCACTTATGCTCAATTGAGTTAACGCTTTCTTTTCTAAAAGGTTTTTCTGCAAAATTTCATTCTCTTCATAAAGTGCCTGTTGTTTTACCTCTAAATATTTAATCGTGTAACCCTTTGTAGAAACATGATTGAAATTCACAAGCATTGAAACGCTCAAAAAGCTGATCACTATGCCCATTGAAAGCATTAATAAAAACGATCGTAGCTTTAATGTGTTGAATGATTTTTTTCTTTCTCTGAAGGCTAAAGTGTTTCTTTGAACGATAACTTGTGACATTTCGGGAGTTTAGTTAGTGGATATAATTAAGTAATGATTTTTTCTGCAATTCTCATTTTTGCGCTTCGTGCTCTTGGATTTTGTTCAACTTCCTCTTGATCTGGTGCGATTGGTTTTTTAGTAAGTATTTTTAACTGAGGTTTGTGGTCACATTGGCAGATTGGTACTTCTGGCGGACAAATGCAGTCTTTTGTAGCTGTCCTTATAACATTCTTAGTAATCCGATCTTCAAGTGAGTGGTATGAGATAACAACTAGGCGGCCTCCGGGCTCTAAAACTTCAATTGCTTGTTCTAGAGCATCCTTTAGCAGTTCAAGTTCGTTATTAACTGCTATCCGTAACGCCTGAAACACCTTAGTAGCAGGATGCTTTTTGCTTTTCTTGCCTTTTTTAATGGGTGGAGCACACGAAGCAATAAGCGCTGCTAATTCAGTGGTGTTTTTTATCGGTAAATTCTCTTTTATAACACGTGCATACTTTCGACTCATTCTTTCTTCTCCGTATTCATATATGATATCAGCTAATTGTTTCTCGCTATATTGACTTAAGATCATCTCAGCAGTAATTGGGTGCTTTTTATCGAATCTCATGTCTAACGGTCCTTCTTTCATGAATGAGAAGCCTCTTTCTGAGTCATCAACCTGTGGCGATGATAATCCTAAATCAAAGAAAACCAGTTTGATATTCTTGATATCTCTTTCTTTAACCTCTTCTTGTAAATGAGCAAAGTTCTTATTTATAAGGATTTTGTTTTTGTTTTTGATATCTTTAAGTCTATTCTTAGCTATTTCAAGGTTCTTTTCATCCAGTTCAAATGCTACTAGCGTTCCCTCTTTCCCAATTTCTTCTGCGAATAATTTACTGTGACCACCTAGTCCTAAAGTGCAATCTATTGCTGTATCTCCGCTTTGGAGCTGAATATAGTTTTCAACAACATTATAAAGGACAGGATCGTGATCATAATTGTCTTGTTTAAGCGTCATTTTTCGATTTTAATCTCTCTTAATGTTCAAAACTTGTGCACAACATGTGTATAACTTTTTTGAACTCTCGGTAACAGCTACATATTGGGGTTTTTAGCATTTATTGTCAATGAAATCACTTTTTTTAGTATAATTTTTGTGTTCCTAACGACCACCCGATACCTGAATTATCCTTGCTTAAAGCCAAAACAGGATTGAATGTAAAAGTGTTGTCCAATTGACACAATATTGTATAAGAAATGTGTACATCAATAATACTTGGCATTTATTATCGTCTGTGGTAAAACAATAAGTAGACTGATTTATTAATAAAGTACAAATCTTTTGAACATACCCCCGGAATTCATAGTATTCTTCTCATCAATGCTTCCTATAACTGAACTTAGAGGAGCAATTCCTTTAGGTTTCTTAATTGGACTACCTGCAGATGTTACTTTTATATATGCAATTGTTGGAAATTTTTTACCTGTGTTTTTAATTCTTTGGGTACTTGACCCCATTTCTAAATTTTTATCGCGTCATATCGCGTTTTTTGAAAAATTCTTTGATAAATTATACAAACGAACACACGATAAACATCTAGATGCAATCGAAAAATACGGTCCGATCTTTTTAATCATATTTGTAGCAATCCCCCTTCCTGGAAGTGGCGCCTGGACTGGCAGCTTAATTGCCTTCCTTTTTGGAATCAAATACTGGAAAGCGCTCTTATATATATTCGTGGGACTTTTAGGCGCTGCAACAATAATTACTCTTGGATCAATGGGTGTGGTAAGCTTATTTTAACCATTAACCTTTCTTTATGAAAAAACTAATCACTCTAGTACTTGTACTAAGCGCCTTTTTTGCTGCGCAAACTGCATTTGCAACTGATGTTTGCTCAAACGAACCTCACCAAACTGCTGATTTTTACGTTGAAAACCATCGTGTTAACTGGCTTTTAAGTATGTCGTGTGTTGATTCAGATATTCTTACAACAATGCCTGTGGGGTCTGTAATGCATGTAATTGGTAAAACCGAGGGTTGGCACAAACTTGAAACTGAAGACGGCCTAATAGGCTGGATGTGGGAAGATTTTGTACAACCAACAACGAAAACATTTAATACTTATGTTGAACCAACTCCTGAACCTGTTGAATATGTAGCAATGCGTGATATTGGCGGTCATAAATATGAAGATGCTATTTGGTATGTTTTTAATAATGATATTGTCGAAGGATACGAAGACGGCTCTTATAAGCCTGATCAAAACATTAATCGAGCAGAGCTTTTAAAGATTGTTGTTGAATCTAAATATAATAATGAATTTGAAGCTTATGAAAATCGCGACTGTTTTACTGATGTTAAATCTGATGCTTGGTACTCAAAATACGTTTGTTTTGCTGAAGATATGAATCTTGTTGAAGGTTATAATGACGGATCATTCAAACCAGCAAACGAAATCAACTTTGTTGAAGCCCTAAAAATCGTACTAATAGGAATGGGCTACGATTACGAAGTCGGAGATCCCTGGTTTAGCGAAATCGTAGTGCTAGCCTCAGAAAACAATTTTATTCCTTTAGATGTTGATAAATTTGAAGATGTTTTGTCTCGAGCTCAAATGGCAGAAATGATTACAAGAATAATGAAATTCCAAAGCGAAGAACTTGATGATTACTTAGGGGCAATGTCAGAAGCGAGAATTACTTATGAGATGCTGGAGTCGTAGGAAATAAGCACAATAACAACAATCAGCCCCCTGGGAAACTAGGGGGCTTTTTTAAGCTACGTGTAGTAATTTCAGACATTTAGGACACCATAGTTAAGTTTTTGTTTTTGCAGGCGGTATTTCAGGATTCCGAACTTTAAAGGAGTCATGAAATGTTTGCTTTTTTGTGGATGTTTTTCGTTGAATTCTTTCAGT
>JAUVDZ010000012.1 GCA_030595015.1 Candidatus Peregrinibacteria bacterium
AAACTTCACTTGGAGTTGTACTTGCTGCCGCTGTTGGAGAGCGTGAAGAAGCAATGGTTCTTAGAGATTATGTTTATAAAAATCCTAATGAAGATGATGTTATTAATTTATATGAATTAGGCTATATTAAACATTCTTTAAAACTTGCGAGTCCAAATCAGGTTAAATTCAAAGCAAAAATTGGCAATACTGAAAAGGATGTAGAGTTAGGTAAATGTGAAACTTTCTCTGCACTTATAAATGCGGCAAATGGCATTGATTTAAGCGAAGTTGAAGGAGACCTTTCAGCTGTTGTTTATTATGATCAATCGATTGAACCTTCGCAATTCAAAAAAGATGACAGAATTCAGATTACGCGAACATATACAGTTAACGGAGTTGAAACAACAAACTTTACTGAGGGTGATATTGTAAGAGTAAGATTAACAATGAACTCAGAAGGATTAAGTGAAAAATACTTTAAAATTGTTGATGTTCTGCCAAGCGGTCTAAAAGTAATGAGCGGCTCAAACATGCCTTACAACGTATATAATCAGGAAGTTCACTATGGATGGTCAACTGAATCTTATAACAAATACATACAGTATTATGCTACTGTTGTTAACTCAGGAACCTTCTATGCTGATCCTGCAAAAATCTACAATTACAGCGATCCTTCAATCGCAAACATAAGTGATCCTGAATTTATTTCAATAAAAACCTTAACTAATTAAACCATGAAAAAACTCATAACATTAGTAATCGCAGCCATTTTTTTAGTAGGATGCACACCCGCAATTAATTATGAACCGCAAGGCGGCACAACTGAACTTGAAATCGATACTTCTAAAACAACGCTTCAATATCCAAAAAGCTTACACCTGGAAGTAATGAGAATGCCAAACCTAGAACCACGTGTTTATGTAAAATTTGCTGAAGAATATCATGACAATGGCGTGATTAAAGACTTCCTCAGATTAACTGTTCAGGCTTCAAACTATGAAGAATTTATGGCTGAAGAATGGGATGCTCCATACTTCCCTCTTCAAAATCCATGCGAAACAGGAGACTCCCCTTTGGGTGAAATTACCGAATGTGAAACTGCCAACGGTGTGACTTCTTATTATCAAATTTCAAATCATGCAGTAACTACTTTTGCTAAAAAATTCTTTGTTGAAACAGGAAGTGCAAATTGGCCATTAGCTGAAATGCGTGTTGATCTAACCGGTGTTGAATCCGACGATGAGCAAAAGAAAAGAATTCAGATTGCAGAAGATATGCTTAAAACTTTGCAGGTTAAATAATCAATTCTTTCTGAAATAAATTAGGCGGGACTTCAAGTCCTGCCTTTTATTCTTCAATGATAAGGCCGGTACACATCCAATTAATTTCAGCTGTTTTCGCATCTTCGCTAACCATGCATTCAGGATTACATCCAGGCTTGTCGATATCAGTTTCAAACCACCACGTCTTCGTAAAATCGTTGTAATATGCTTCATTAATAACATTCCCTTCATCCATACAAGGGCTATTGCTTGCGATTTCGTAAGCTTCATCCTGAGTCATTGTTGCATTTGTTCGATCTTCCGATTCAACTGGATCATCCGCTGTTGATGTGCATGCAGTGAACAATAATGCTGCAAGCGCTAAAATTACGATTTTTTTCATTTTATAAAAGTTATGTTACGCGATAAAAATACCATAAAATCAATTTGAAAGAAATTCACTCCCAATTTTGTAGTATACTAATAGGTAGAGATGAAAATCTATTGCGAGCCTAAACGTGAGTCAGCCTTTGGCTGACGAACTCAAATGCCCTTAAATTTTCGACATTGAATATATCTGACGAGAAACTCGTACAAAAATCCCTCACGAATAAAAACACTTTTGCTGAACTTGTCGATCGATACGAAGCAAAGCTTTTACGATACATTCAACGTTTAACAGGGCTTCCAACAAATCAGGCAGAGGATATTCTTCAGGAGGCTTTCATTAAAATCTACAAAAATCTCAATAATTTTAATCAAAAACTTAAATTTTCGAGCTGGGCATATCGAATAACCCATAACGAAACTATCAATTATATCAAAAAACAAAAATCAACAACTCCGCTTGAAACAGACGACGAAGACGCAACTTCTCTAATTGAAATCTTAGAATCCGACGCTGATGTTGAAAAAGAAACAATCCAAAAAGAAACCGCAAACCGTGTAAAAGCTGCACTCTACAAACTCCCAAAAAAATATAGAGACGTCTTAATTTTATTTTATTTAGAAGACCAGGATTACGCAGCAATAAGCGACATCCTGAAAAAACCATCAGGTACGGTTGCAACTTTATTGAACCGGGCCAAAGCAAAATTTAAATCCATATATCATGAATAAAGTCAGTAAAAAAATCCTCGATCAGATCGAGAAAAAACATATAAAACCCACACCAAAGTGGCAATTTTTACTTATGCATACAGCTATGTGGGGATTATTTGCTGCAAGTATTTTGCTTGGTTCAATTGCTGTGAGCGTTGCTCTGTTTAAAATTGTAGCTAGCGACTGGACTATTATCCCTCGTCTTCCTGGCGGACCTTTTATTTATCTACCTTATTTATGGATTCTGATTTTCGGAATCATGATTTTTATTGCATCTGTTTTATTCGAAAAAACCGAAAAAGGTTACAAGCATCAAATATGGATTGTTGCTGTGGCAAGCATTGTTTTGTCGATTATTCTTGGATCAATTTTATTTGCAGTGCGATTTGGAGAAGGAGTTGAAAATAGTTTGCGTGATAATTTTAAACCGTACAGACAATATCAGGAATTAAGAGAAGAAATTTTTCATGCGCCTGATCATGGTGTTTTACCTGGGCGAATCATCGAAATACGAGACGACATTATGATTATGATGGATGACTTTAGCGGCATTCGATGGAAAGTTGATATTACTGATGCAAAATTACCTTTAAGAGACCTTCGTGAAGGAGAAATTGTAATTGCAGTTGGTGAAAAAACTGGCGAAAGTGAGTTTAAAGCCGAAGGAATCAGACCCGGAAATATCATGAAAGATCGCTTAGGGATGCCTCCAAGGAATGGAGTGAACCATCCAGAGCTTACTCGGTAAAGGTGGCTTACTCGGTAAACAAGGCTTATCCAGAATAAGGCCACTCTTCAGCACGCTTTACTAACTTTTTTCTAACTGGATTATTCGCAATATACTTTATTACTCGCGCCAAAGCCAAATTTGATTCGATGGGTCTATGCTGGTATTTTCCTTGAAAGACATGCCCATATTTATCATATCTACTATTAAATCGACGAGCATAAGATTGTTGTAAACTTTTCATAAATTTGGCGATATCTTTTCCTGAATTATCGCTCCGCAAAACTAAATGAAAATGATTTGGCATAATGCAAAATGAAATCAATTCAAGATTATATCGCCGTTTATATTGCTGTAATCGTAATATAAAGAAATTATAATCTTCTTTATCTTTGAAAATAATTCGATCAACAGTTGCTCGATTATATATATGGTAAGCCAAATTTTTTATTAAAGTAGGATAACGCATGCGTACACTATACAAATAAAAGATTACGAAATTCTAAAAAAAACTTAAATTATTTTACTTACTCGGTAAGCATGCCTTACTCGGTAAAGGGTCTTTACCGAGTAAGTAAAATAAACAAAAACTTTTTTGAAAGAAAACCACCCGCACTGTTGTAATACTAGTATAGCCGGCTAATTTAAAATATTATTCTTAACAAATCGCAAAAATGAAAAAATCACAATTTTTCTTAACTGCAAGTCTTGCCGCGATAATCGCGTTCACTAGTTTAAGTGTTATTGCTTCAGCTAATGAAGGAGAAATGCCCGAAAACAGACCAATGCAGCAAAACATGGAAGAAGTGCGTGCAGCTGTTGAAAGTGGTGACTACAATGCATTCGCAGAAGTAGCACCAGAGCATTTGCTCGAAAAAATCAACGCCGACAACTTCGGCCGATTCCAGGAAATGCACAGTCATATGGAACAAGCACGAGCAATCGGTGAAGAATTAGGTCTTGAAAGAGGTCCAAAAATGGACAAAAAGGCTCAAATGAAAGGCCAAATGATGGAAAACCGCGAAGAAATCAGAGCAGCAGTTAAAAATGGAGACTACAATGCTTGGGTTGAACTTCACGAAGGAACTGAATTTGGTTCAAAAATTCTTGAACACGTTAATGAAGAAAACTTCTCTAAATTAGGAGAACTTCACGAAGCTATTCAAAGCCAGGATTTTGAAACAGTAGAAGCTCTTAAAGCTGAGCTAGGAATGCCAGACAGACCTGCTAGAAATAGATAAACACATACGATTTTGGGGACATGAAGAAGACGGGAGTCGGTTGGGCTCTCGTCTTTTTTATATTTCCTGACAAATCAAATTTATATATGAAAAAAGGCCGCCGTGTACACGCTCCAAGAAACCTACTTTCTCTCACAAACCCACTTTCTCTCGTCCTTCTAAAATCTCACGCACCCTAGCAGGTAATCTCTCAAGTCCAAGCATTGCAGCATATTGCGCCCATACAATTCTTCCGACTTGGCATGGTCCGATATAATCACTCAAAACACTTTGCGTTCTAAAAGTTTTCCCACAAATATCGGGCTGTTCTGCTGTGCCATGTAAAGAACATTCAGCTAAAGTTAATTTCCCTTCTTTTATTGTTGGTTCAATTAGGAATTCACAAGGAGTAAATAAAGGCTTTTGTCTTCCCTCGGACAAATCTAAGCTATACCTATCACAACAATCACCGCATCGTAAACATTCAAAATCGTCTTTCATCTTTAAATCATTACAGAGCAGCAACTATATAGGTTCGCTTAAAATTGTCAAATTACATTTCGAGAG
The DNA here is from genome assembly GCA_030595015.1 of Candidatus Peregrinibacteria bacterium. Lineage (GTDB taxonomy): Bacteria > Patescibacteriota > Gracilibacteria > UBA1369 > PNNO01 > JAUVDZ01. The sequence continues at coordinate 4,860 of JAUVDZ010000012.1, forward strand.
AAAGGCACTTTCTCAGAGAAACCTACTTTGTGTCACAAATCTTCATTGGCTCGTTACTGATGGCTTTTGCGTAATGCACAGTCAGGTAATATTTATTCAAGGCATCATCAACTGCCACTCCGAATCCTATAATATTATAATTCGGGCTAACAATACTGTCATAGTGAGCGGTATATGAAGTCCCTTTTTCACCTATAAAAAAGTTAAATCCTTTTTTAACTGAATCAATCATCGCCTGCGTACAATCAACTTCCTCAACATCGCAATAATACATCTCCCAAGCGATATTTTCGCTATACATACCATTTTCAAACTCCACTCCAAGATCGCTAAACCAAGCCATTATTCCGTAATAATCGTAGTAGTCAGTCGTACCATCTCTTTTGTGATCCATATACCCACGATCACGTGAAGTTTTGCTCCACTCTGTTGCAGTTCGATTTAATTGATCGTCATAAACATACTCATGCAAACCTAAAAGTCGACGTTCTTCGTTATACCATTCAAGCCACTGCGTGCGCACCTGATCCATATCAATATTTGACGCGAGATCCTCACCCAAAGGCTGACAAGGCTCCGGATCAAACTCAATTAATGCAGGTTGATCATGCTTTTGCTCCATAATCCTCCAAATCATTTCTGCCATTTGCCCTCGAGTCACATCATCGCTAACATTGCTAAAAGTCTCCGGAATATATTTTTCTGAAATCAAAGTTTCAACAAATTCGCTATACCATTCATCACCTACCGGCTGAACCTTTTCAATCTCAAAAACATTCACCAGAATCTTAGCTGCCTCAGTCAATTTTATGTTATTAGCAGGCCCAAAACTCCCATCCGGATATCCACCAATAATACCCTGATCTTTTGCATAACAAACATACGACGAAAACCACTGATCAACAGTAAAATCATTAAAACAGGCATCCGCCGAAGCAGTAGGATTTTCGCCCAAACTCGCTTCAATCAGGATTTTCGTAAATTCCGCACGATTAATAGGATTATCAAAACGATAAGTCCCGTCCGGATATCCATCAACAATCCCAGCATCAGTTATATAATCGACTGCAGTGTTATCTGAAATATCTGAATATGCCAAAGCCACAGTTACAGAAATTGCAAAAACTAGTGTAAAAATTAATATTTTTTTCATAATAAAAGATTAAGTGTATTTATTTTAGCATATAGAAAACCCGCGTCATATTGCTATGAGCGCGGGGTAAAAGGTTGGCTGAAAAGCGGGAGTTTTTTACAAAATGACTTCCTGAGGGTTGCCCTCAAGAGTGCCTCCGGAGATGTTAACTTGATCAACCTGAGCGGGATCGTTGTAAACATCCAGGAAGCCAAAGGCATAACCGGGGATATCGATGGAAGGAGTAATCCCAAGAGGAGCGCCCGATGACACATCCATGGTGACCTTGAACTCATAAGTCTCACAAGCCATCATGTCATAGGTATCCACAATGCCAATCGAACAAGTTCCGTCCTGCTGACACATGACCGGACTCAGTTCAAGTGGCCCGGCTACCAAAACCCAATCGCCATATGCGTTCTTCATCCAGAACTTCACGTCACTGAAGTAATTTGCGCTGGCCGGATCAGGCAGGTTGATAGTCACAGAACTCCATATAGCTTGCACGTCGAGCATGCTCGTGACGTTATAGTGAATGAACTCGTGGTCATCAGCGCCAACGAAAACAGTACCAACAGCAGGCGAGAAAACAACAGATGCAAACGCAATGGACTCACCGTCCACTGGGACAAGGCTGGCTGATTCAGAGTAGACGCCCTCGACTATATTGGCATCCAGACCATACATCATATCAACCGCAGAGATGTCCGAGTCACGCTCGATATCAAAGCCGATCGTATCTATACACGGATCAGCATCTACCATGACTCGAAGTGTAAAAGTCTTCATATTGCCCTTCTCTATGTAGATGGGCGAAGCACTGAGATCGAAGGTCACGAAGTCGCCATCCCACGTGTAAGTGTCTGAGTGAAACTCAAACGGCAACTCACGGTACAACCACAGTTCCGAGACCTCGGCAGACAAGATGCTGCCGTGCAGCTTGAATGTAATGCTGTTAACGAGAATATCCGCATGGCTATCATTAATCAAATCAAGCCGAGTTGTCGGAACAAGAGGCTCCCAGAGCCGTACTGGATACACATCGTGACCCACATCATACTCGAGAGTCGCGGGCTCAGGCATCCAAGCGTCGGGTTGTGGAACCTCAGCGTCAGGCTGAATATTCACATTGTTATTGTTCGTGCCGGCGTCGATAGTCGGATCATAGCCGACACTCCGCTCGCAAGCTGCAAAGAGAGTGAAAATCAGGAGGGTGACGAAAATCGTACTGAGCTTCTTCATTTCTTATCCCTTCCAAAGGAAGTCGTTAGAGGTTTAAGCGTACAACACGCCAAAACCCCGCATTTCAAAGACCAAAAGACTGAAAATAATATTTAAATCAATTCATATTTTTAAGAACATCATCTTCTAAAGGTTCGTTCGAACCTTCAATTTTTGTTAATACCTCAACAATAAGCGCTTCATCTATATCTTCAACCCTTGAATCAATTGATATTCCCAGACATGGACATAGTTTTGCAACTAATCTTTTTGCTTCCATAAATGTAAAATCCAGCTCTTCATCATCACCCTCCTCACTAAGAATATCGTCATCCTTAGATGCATAAACACTAGCAACAGAAAGACCACCTAATGCACCAGTTACATTTGCAAATGTTGCAATATTAAAACTTTTCAATTTCCTTAAAACTGCGAGTACTTCTTGAATTGTCTTTTTTTGCTCGGATGTAAATTCAGGCTTGTGTTGTGATTCCCTCAAAGCAATTTGACCAATATTTGCCTTAATTCGTAATGATTCTTCCAGCATCCCATCTCTTTTTAAATATTCAACTTCATTTCCTTCAAATAAAGGCAAACTTTCACGCAAAGTTTCTTTTAAAATATTTATTCTTAATTGGTTATTACCAGCTGTACTAACTGCTTCTCTTATAGTTGAAACAACCTCCTGGACATCATTAGAAGTCGGATTTTCAACACCTTTTATACTTAAATTGCGTTGAGCAAGCTTCTCCATTAAAGTAACTTCCTCTTCTGATGGTTCGTGTGAATCGGGAGACATAATATTGTTTATTAATTAATAGAATATACTTATACCATACATGGATTCTTCGTTTTTGTCAAGAGCGTGTTTCTTAACGTGGATTTCGCCCTTCCCAATCGACAAAATACCCCGAATTATGGTATAATGCATTGATGAAAACACAAAAAATACCAACAAAAAATCACTGGGTGCAAAAAATAATTGCAGCTCCAGAAAACAAAATGTCTATTTTTAGAGAAATTTCTGCTAATCAGCAGGGATATATTCTCTTTCATTTAACAAAAGCTTTTAGACACGAGATTATTGACGGTCTTAAGCCAAAAGAGATCAAAAAACTGATTCACTATCTTGATCCGGATGAAATGACTGATCTTCTTCAGCTTATTCATACAAGAAAAAGAAAAAAAATCATTAAAACCCTTGGCAAAGAGATTAAAGAAAAAGTTGAATTCCTACTTGATTTCAATCCAAAAACTGCAGCAGGAATGATGAGCCTCGATTATATAACAGTTTCTAAAAATCAGACTTTTGACCAGGTTAGCCGCATTATCCATAAACATGAAAAACGAACAGGTAAATTCCCTGCGATTCTGGTTGTTGAAGATGGATTTTTGCTTGGTGAATTAATGGGATACAAATTTGCAACACATGACGGAAAAGAAAAAATCGATAAATATTTCCACAAAATTCCTCACGTTAAATATAATGCACCAGAAAGCGAAATAGTAGCTAAATTTAAAAAACATCCACACAATAAAATCGTTGTAATTGATGAAGACGACAGTATTATGGGTGCAATTTATTCTGATGATATTTTACGAATTATTGAAGAAAAACCAATGAGTGGCTTAAGTGAATTCGCCGGTATTAATGAAGAAGAAGATGTTTTAGATAGTGCTCTCAGCAAAGTTAGATATCGATACAAATGGCTTATTATAAACCTCGGCACAGCATTCATGGCTGCTTCAATTGTTAGTTTATTTGAATCAACAATCCAGGCATTCGTACTTTTGGCGATCTACATGCCAATAGTTGCAGGTATGGGAGGAAATGCCGGCACACAAACTTTAGCTGTAACAGTAAGAGGAATCGCGCTTAAAGAAATCAAACTATCAACAGCCCGAAAAGTAATCATTAATGAAGTAATAGCAGGCGGTATAAACGGTTTAATAAACGGAGTAATCGTTGCACTAATTGCTGTGTTCTGGAATAAAAGCCCGCTTTTAGGCTTAGTTTTAGGTGTAGCAATGTTCATTAACTTAATGATTGCTGGATTCTTCGGTACAGTTATTCCCCTTTTAATGAAGCAACTCGGCAAAGACCCAGCAGCTTCAGCTACAATTTTCATTACAACAGCAACCGATGTGTTCGGCTTCTTTGTCTTCCTTGGACTTGCAAGTTTGATCTTGGTTTAAAAAAGGACAAGAACTGTAAAGCCCTCATCCTTTTAATTTATAAATAAATACTTATGCTATTCATACTTTGCAAATAAAACAAAGTTGAAGTTATCAACTTCATCGGTAATATTACAAAGATTTAGCATCCTCCGTGATAACTGTAGCTTCTTTAAGAGTGTCAGTAGTCTCGATAAATTTAACATCCTCAATGATAACTACAGCTTCTTTAAGAGCATCAGCAGTCTCGATAGATTTAGCATCGTCAGCGAGAATATATTTAGCTTCAATAGCTAATACATCTAAAGCGAAATCAGCAACTATATCCTTAGTTTTATCCTTTGCAAGTCTTCCAGCTTCGATCTCATCAGCAAGAATATTTACTTGGTCCACTGAAAAATATTTTCCGGTATTTTTGATATAATGATCAACGACATCATTCGCCACCACACCCCTTGCAAGCTCCTTCTCCATTGTTTTAAGAGCTGCATCATTAGTAACAATGACTTCTTGTTTATCAGTCACTAACGCACCTTTGAAATACCCCCCCTGTAATACCATTGCTGCAATAATAGCAACAACAACAATTGCGATGATCACGGTAAGACCTTTACCGATCTCAAGCTGAACAATCTTTTTTTCCATTTTTGTTTTTGTTAAATAATAGATACTTACATTATACCATATACTGTTAATAAGGCAAGGCCAATGCCGCCATTTTTGACAATCAACTATAACAAAGGTGTGTCTTTATTAATTTAAATGTTTCTGCCTCGCCCTCTGCCCATTCCTCGCCCACGACCAGCACCTCTTCTTACACGTGCACCTGTATCAGCCTTTTTTGCACCTTCGCATTTGCCCATTTGTCTGCCTGTTTTTGGCCCTTCACCATCCGGACCTTTTCCATCAAAATTTGGCATATTATTGTTAGTTAAAAAATAATCTTGAATTGAAATTGCCTTTCCATTGCACACAGCATCAGCCAATTTTTTTCTTCCGGAATTCGTTAAACGGCAAATAGTCGGTTTTGAGATTTTCATTTTTTTCGCTGCTTCATCCATATTCATTTCTTTAAAATCAACAAGACGCAAAGCTTCCATCTCATCCAGCTCCAATTGAACTTCTTCGAGATCAGAAAGCCCGACCCCTTTTGGCTTATAATAATAAACATCGAAGTTTCCTCTGATTTTTCTACCTTTTCTTGGTCTTGGCATTGTGCAATGATTATGAAACATGTTTCATAACTATGATAAGCTTTTGCTCAACAAAAGTCAAGCCTTGACATTGACAAAAACATCGAAATGTATTAAACTTGATTCTATTTAAATATTAATTATGGAAGGCATTGATACACAAGACGATTATCCTCTGGAATTAAATGAGTATATTTCCGGGCTTTATCCTGATGAATTGCAGGTTGACCACTACTTGAATCTGGCAACTGCAAGTGGCTCGAGGTACGTTTTTCGTGTTGTAAGTAAAGGTGCTAAAAATGGGGTCGTAATCAAATTTGTTTCAGGCCCAAAAGCACTAAAAAAAGCAGAGGGAAAACTTGCTGATACAATAATTGAACTTAGTGGTATTTTGGACTTTAAAGGTGGATCAACAAGTACTCTTGCCGGAATTGTTATAACGCAAGGGGCTCCTTATGAATATCCATATGTAGAATTAAAATATAATGAATTTTTGGATGAACTTGATTCTGAACAATTACGCGTTGGAGATCATATTTACTTTGGAACAGAAGACGGACAGACATATATTGCAAAAATAATAAATGTAGATGGAAAAATGCCTTTAATTAGATTTGTTGCTGGCAGAAATTCACTTGTCGGAAGCGAAGGTTATCTAAAAATAAAAAATTTGATAATTGGAATGAAATTTCGGAACACAGTAAAAAGCACAATGCCAATTCAAACTATGTTTGTTCTTCCGGACATGGACGCACACATGCTGGATATTCTGGACAAAGAATGTGAAATTCAGGAATTGGAATATGATACTGAAATCGAGTCTTTTTATACATCTCAATTGCAGGATGGAGACTTTGTGCATATAGAAACTACTAGTAAAAATAATTCAACTTATGTTATTGAATTCAATAATAATGCTATACAAATTGCTGGAGGAAAAAATTATTTTATTGGAGAGACTGGTGAATTTAGTACCGGAAAAATTAATAAAGGACATAGACTTAAATCCACAATTGCCTTAACTTCCCCTATTCAAAGTATTAGAATAACAAAAACGTATGAACCTGAAGACTATATCGAGATTGATGTATTACGTAAAAATCTAGAAGCGCGGCAGCTTGCTGCTACAAATTATCCTATTAATTCAATGACTAATCCTATGATATGGGTTAAAGTTGCTGCAAGCGGAGTTCATAAACTAGAAATTCTTGACGTACTTAAGTTGGATCCAAATGAATTAACAAGAATAGAGACTTTGAAGACAGCCTGGGAAAATTTTCAGGTAAAAAGTATTAATGATCACCAAAATGCACTGCCACATGTGCGCAGGGAGTGGTTGGAACGATTTAAAATATTAAAAAGACAATATGAAAATTTGATAAAAAAACTAAAAAAAATAAATACAATTTTAGAAGAAGAATAGAAACCATCAAATCATCTCAAAATCTTCGAGCACTATATTGTTTCTTCGAAAGCCATTTTTCATAAGATCCTTTTTCATCCCTTTCATCATTTTACTTGGTCCACATAAATAAACGACTGTATTTTTAATATCTTTTATTTCTTTTATTACCTGAGCTGCCGTAAGATGACAACCATCAGGTTCTCTTGAACATTGATTATGGTAATAAAGATTTGCTGATACATCTAAAAGCTTACTAAGTTCTGATCCGAACACTGCTTCTTTTTTAAATTTAGTACAATAGAATAAATTAGTATGACGTTTTTTATCTTCTAAACCTGCCTTTTTAAACATACTTAAAAATGGAGCAATCCCAATTCCTCCAGCAATAAAAACAGCATCTTCATCCCCTTTTTCAAATCGTTGTCCAAGCCTACCATAAGCTCCCCAAACACTCGCTTTGTCACCAACCTCAACCTTTCCTAATTGTTTTGTATAATCACCAATTTCTTTTATTGAAAATCTAATGAGCTCATCTTCAGGTAAAGATGTAACGCAATAAGGATGCGATTCTTTTGAAAGACCTTCTGATTGAAATGCAACATAAGCAAACTGAGCCAAATCATGCGGCAATTTCTTTTTTAAAGGTTTCATATAGATGTCGTGGATATCATCATAACGCTCAATCGAAACTATTTGATAATCATATCTCGGCCCTAAATATTTATATAAGAAGGACATGTATAAGCCACTTGCAACTCCCAGCCCAACGAATGCATACATCCAGATTCCAAGAGGCAAAAATGCCGAAGTATCACTTTTAATCATAATCACATGCAATAAAGCCAAAATCATCGCCAAATTTAAAAATTTATGAGTCTGCTTCCAAATATGATAAGGGAGATTAATTTTACGAATAAATATTGTAAGCAATATCGCAACTACGAATATCCAGAAAGAATAAATCCCCAAATTTATAGAATTATTTGCATGAATTGGAAGAAAATATTTCAGACCTTTTTGCAGATCATCCAAAGCAAGCGCTATAGGATGCAGTAAAATTAGAACAGCACCAATTTCACTAACACGGCGATGAACAACATAAACTTTATCTAAACTTCCAAACCAGTTCTCCAAGAAATCCAGCCTGGTTGCCAAAATCATACTCCAAACAAACAAAACAGTTCCCAGTAATGCAGCAATTTGATTCACAGATAATATCGGCCATGAAGTAATTTCTGAAATTGAATTCTTAGACAATATCCACAAAGACAAAGTCAATAAAAGGGTAATCGAAATGATAATAATCCCTGTTTTGCGCTTTGATTTATCCATTAATTTTGCGTTTTTTATAAGTAACATATCCAATAATACCTAATAAATGTGCAATCACAAGACCTCCTGCCCAAATCATTTTATCACGATCGCCTGTGCTTGCCTGTTCTGCTACAGGTTCAACCTGGACTTCTTCCACAACTTCCTGCTCCACCCGATCCTCTGGTGCCGGCTGTGAGTGATCACATATTCCATCATTATCTGTATCAACATATCTAGAACATTCTCCTGGATATGGATCATCTACCAATCCTTTTGGGCAATCATCCCATGCCATAGCAGTTGAAGAAAGCGATAAAACCATTATGCTGGCAATTAATATTTTTTTTAACATTTTAATTTGAATTAATAAACAAAGCGGACCACAACATATAAATTATACTATTGAAGTGGCCCGCGCAATCATGTGATGTTACGTCGATCTATTGATCTAAATTATCGCAATCACCACTACCCTTTTGACCTTTACCTTCGCCTTGCCCCATTCCTTTACCTTCGCCACCTTGGCCTTTGCCTTCTCCTCTAGCTCCTGCCCATGCAGGACCTCCTTCGAAAGCTTCTCTAAGAACCGTGTCATCAACCTTCATTACCTGGAAGTTGTGACCATGGTCATTATCAGCAACAGTTTCAACCCCTTCAAGTGTGATTTGTTCACCTACTTCGTAAGTTTTTGTAAACCAACTCGGACCAAAACCTGCTTCATACTCCTGTCCGGTCTGGATGTCTTTAAAAGTTACCTGAGAACCGTCAACGTTTACAACCTCGGCCTGCATTTGAACAAGATCCTTCACGTCTCCATCGTTACCAGTAACGGATCCGATGGTGTCTGCAGCAGATACACTTGCCACTCCCATTGAACCAATGATTGCAAGAGTGAGTAATCCGCTAAAAAGTTTTTTTGAAGTTTTCATAATATGTAGTTGTTAAGAATAGAAAACTAGAATGTCGACTTCTATTTATTAATACACAACGTGAATTGATTTTCTTTCAAAAAAAAGCCCCTCTTTTTAAAAGGGGCTTTCGACATGTAATTTATTTTACGCCTGAATGTGTTCCAAGCATTTTTTGAACTCTTTCTTGTTGTTGCTCTGCATCCTGCATAGCGTCTCCAACACCTTCTTCTTCAAAGTTTTTAAACATATTCATTGCTTTTTCCTGTACTGCCTTAACTTCTTGTAAAGCTTGTTGCTTTTGTTCTCCCTCTTGTTTTTGTTCTGCAAGAGTTAACGCAGCATTTGCTTCCTGAACAACTTCCTGTGCAAGTTCTCTCACTCGTACCGGATCCTGATCTTCACCTTGCATCAACTGTAATTGCTCCATTGCCTTTTCAGCATTTTCAAGATGCACCTGTTCTTGTTTCTTTTCCTGAACCATTTCTCCAGTTTGTTCTCCAAGCATTTTTTGAACTCTTTCATGTTTTTGCTCTGTTTCCTTCCCAGCGTCCTCAACTGCATCTCCTTCAAAATTCTGGAACATGCTCATTGATTGTTCCTGTACAGCCTTAACTTCCATCAAAGCTTCTTGCAATTGCGCGCCCTCTTCTCCTTCAGCTAAAGCAAGTGCAGCGTTTGTTTCCTGTAGAATTTCCTGTACGAGTTCCCTTACCCTTTCTTCATTGGCATCAGATCCATCGTTTTGCATAACCTGTAGTTCCTGTAATGCTTTTTCAGCATTTTCAAGATGACTTGCATAAGTTGTTTGAGCCTGGAATACTCCAGAGAATCCCACAACTGCTACAACTGCAAGTGCTACTGCTATTGCAGCAAATTTCTTGTAGTTCATCATAATCATGTTGGTTAATGATATTGGTTTGATATATTTTAAATTATTTAGCTCATTAATAATTTGAGCATTTTTTTCCTTACTTACTGAATATTTCTGTGCATTTTTCAATATTTTCTTCATAATATTAATTGTTATATAATTTTTTGTATAATTCCTTAAATTGCCTTACTGCTCTGGTTAATCCTGTTCGCACAGCCCCTTCCCTTTTCTTCAAAATCTTTGCAATTTCTTTATTATTAAAGTCGTTAATATATTTAAGAATTAATAATTCAGAAGTTTTTTGATTCATTTTTACAAGGACTTCCTGTATTTGATCCATCTCGATGCTTTTATCCACTTTTTCTTCAACGCCACTTTGAACTGCAAGTTTTTCATTTAATTGCACAGCCTCAATATCTACTGTTTTTTTCTTGTTCTGATCCCTCCAATGATTCAATAAATGATTATGAGCGATCGTGAATATCCAATTTTTAAAAGATCCTTTTTTCTGATTAAATGAATTAAACTTTTCATATGCCTTAAGCACGATATCCATTAATAAATCTTCAGACAGTTCTTTATTAAAATTCAATCGATACATCAGATAATTTAAAAGTTTATTTTTATATTTTTCATAGAATTCTATAAAAAGATCGTGATCATTTTTCATAGCCTTTTAGTAATTACATAACTTAATACACAGTAGCTGAAAATTTGTTACAAAAAAAGACAAGGCGAGAAACTAAAAATACATGCCCAATACTTGATTTAACGTGATTCTAGTTTCTTTAAATAAAAACTCCATATTCAATTTGATGCTCTTGCTGATATCCTAATTGTAAATCAACTAATTCCATTATCATTGTGTCAAGTTTGTAAAACTTGATTTAAAAGGTTGATTTGAGTATGCTTTACCCTTTATTTTATACTTATACCTGTGGAAAAAGGACAAGATAATTTAGAACCCGAAGTGCCAGAGTGGCTAACTGTTTATAGAAATCTTGCAGCTGAAGCCCATCAACTTCGACAAGCCAATGATCATGCTGGTGCAAAGCTATTATTTGAAGAGGCTTTGGCTTTTATTCAAGTTGAAAAGAAAAAAAATCCTGATGAAAAAAAACTTGGTAGAGTAGAAATGGCACTGCATTTTTCAGTTATTGATTGTTTAACTTTCTTGCAATCCTCCCCATCTGTTGTAATGAAAGGCCTGCATAAATATGGAGAATCGTTAAAGGAGGTCATGATAGATTTTTCACAAACAAATGAAAAATTTGCTAAAGTGCCGGATCTTTTTACAGATAATTTTACAGCAACCGATATACAACAATTTACAAGTATATTAAAAGATTTTGAGCAAATTATTTCAGTTTCTCAAAATGATAAGTTTTCCCCTGAGCAAAATGAAAAACTTGGAATATTTTATTTATTTTTAAATAAATTTTTTGAAAATGCGCAGCTATTTTTTGGTTTTTCAACAACAATGATAAAAGAAGGAGAAGAGTGTAAAGAAATGTTTAGAGAAACAGCAAATCGAACTATTGAAATTTTTGATAGATTAGATGAGGAATCTTTAAATCGTAAGGATTTAAGACAATACAAAAAATATATAAATACATGGTTTAGTATTTATGCTGACATTATGGATGCAACCTATGCTCTTTATATAAAAGATCATGTTTTTGATTCCAATTGGGCTTTTCAAAGTAAAGATGTTGACATGCTTTGGGCGAATATTGAAACATCGCTGGGCTCAGAAACAGATCATGCAAGACAAAATCTGAATAATCAAAATGTTGCAGCACAAGCTATGGAATTATTGATCGACGTTTATTCTACAGAGGCATTAATGAATATTGATAATTATGAAAGGGCGATTGATGGATTAGATAAAATTTCAGAACAAGCACAAAAACTAGAACACCCAGAAAGAATAATGTTTCTCAATCATTTAAAAAGAGCAATTATAGCAAGAAAATATTTATTGGAAATGCATTATGACGAAGGGACTTTTCTTTCACAATTGAATCCTATTTCATTTTTTAGCTCAAGATCAAATGGATCTGAAGACACCCAATTATCAGAAACTCAACATGGTGATACGGAGTTTGGGAGTGGTCTCACATTATCAAAAGTTAATCCTTTTGATGTTAAAACAACTAAAATGCTTGGAGATGCAGATCGAGCACCTGCTCTGTCACTCCCTGGTGAAGAAGAGTTAGCACTACAAAGTATTGCTAGAGAATTTGTTCCAACACGCGTTTATGAACAAACTGAACTACGAAGAGAAGCTTTAAGAAAAGATGATATATATATGAATTGGGAGGCAAGATTTGTTCAGGAAATGCGAAAAGATCTGGAAATAGCAAGAATGTATATTCCTGATGATAATAAAAACAACAATCATATATCAAAAAAATGGCTTGCAATAATTGAAGCCAGAATACTTTTATATGATTATCATCGATCTAAAGAAGAAGACAAAGATGATGATCCAAAGGAAGATACGAGTATAAGCATTGCGATGCTTCTGGATGACTCTCACCCTTCAGTTCGCTTAGCCCGTATTGAAGAATTAATATTAA
>JAUVDZ010000007.1 GCA_030595015.1 Candidatus Peregrinibacteria bacterium
AAAAATTATAAAAAATAAGATGAGAAAGGGTGCGACATGGAATGAAGTTTTCAGTAAGTTGGTGGATCTTCCTGAACCACGACCTCAAAAAAATCCCAAACCATCAAATCCAAAAAAACGGCATCTTGCAACTGCCAAACGCCACGAACTAGAAGGCAAATGCTCAATCGATGGCTGCAAAGAGCCGGCAACTGAAATCCACCATAAAAAACCTTGGGCGAAATATCGTAGCCATAAGGACTTGGAGCCGCTTTGCAAAAACCACCACGAGCTTGAGCATCAATCCGACTCAACAATCGACAAAAAATTTAGGGCGTATAAAATGCAGGCTGCCATGTTTTAATGCTTTGGCTGAAAATCTCTTCCTGCATAATAAAAAACAGCGCTTGTAAGAACAACTGAGATTATTAACTGAATCATATATGCACTTTGATCTGACTTAATTATTGCCATATATTCCATCACCACATTAATTATCACCATCATCCCAACTGAATAAATGATTGTCTCTTTTAATTGTAATTTATCTTCTTTTACAGCACGTCGATAAAGCCATTTAAACGCAAAATATAACGGAATTACCATCAATAAAGCCATCCATAAAGGTATCAAAATAAATAAAACCAATGGTGATAATAGACCTGTTAATAAAACTGTGAATGGAAACATTATTATTACTGAAAGTAATCCAAATACTATTGTTAGTCCAAAAATTAACAAATTAACCTTCACTGCGAACCATGCGTATTTTCCAGACATATAAATTAGGGTTAAAATTTCTCAACTTGATATGTGTACACCTCAATTCCCTCATTTTTCCAGGCATCCTCTGCCATTCCTCCTTTTAAACAAAGACTATTCAAAAAGGCATCTTTATCATTGATATCTTCCCATACCTGAGGCAAATAAGTTGCACCCTGAACACCCTGCTTTAATACAACTCCATCAATTCCAGGACGCACTGAATCAATGCTGGATTTCTCCGGCACTGTTAAAACTGATATCTCAATATCTATTATTTCAAATTCATCTTTAGTAATAGGATCAAATCGCGGATCTCTAAAAGCAGCTTGATATGCGTTATTTTTAATTGCTTCCCAAAGAGGATATATTGGCTCAATATTGCCGATACAACCTCGCAACCGGCCATCAACCTCTAAAGTAACAAACGCTCCCCGATTTTCTTTAAATTCAGATTCATCGAAATTCCAATCTTTTAATTCTTCAACTCCAAGCTCGGAAGCTATTGTATTATGGGCGAATTCCTTTAATTTATATTGCTTGGTTTTATCCATTGGTTTTCATAAATGCGTAACAGCCATATCCTACCACACGATCTTTATCACCGGCAGTGTCGCCTGAATTTTTATAATCAATAAACTGACCTTCAAGGCCAATTTTTTTAGCTATATGCATGAATGTTAATACTGATCTAATCCCACAAGCTTCAACATTTTTAGCTTTTTCAATATCAAGTGCAGGTATATATTTATTTGCTTCATTATCTAGTTTTTTTGCTTTTTTATAATCAAAATAATGACTTAAATCTGAACTTACAACCACTAGGACATCATCCTGATTAACAAAATTCTTCAAATCATTTGCCAAAGATTCAGGATCAACATCTCCTAAACATAAAGGATACAAAGTGAAATCCTTTAAAACTTTTTGCAAAAATGGAACCTGCACCTCTAATGAATGCTCTTTTTTATAAGGTTCTTCATCTTCAGTAATATTTTTTGTAGTTGGCAATTTCCCAATTTTAACCTGGCCTAAAGGTGTTTCCCAAATTTCAGATTCCGGGATAACAGCACCTTTAAATTGAACAAAATGCGAAGGCCCCATAACTAAAACTTTCCAATGTTTTTTTTGATCTAATTTCTCAATACATTTATAACCTTCTGCGGCTATGATACCTGAATAAATATATCCGGCATGAGGTACAATTATTGCTTTTAGTGGTTTTTTGCACTCACAAATCTTACAAATTTTCAAATATTCGTCGATCATATACTCAAGACTATCTTTTTCTCCAGGATAAAATGTTCCGGAAAATACTGGTTTTCTAATTATTTCCATATTCCTACAATTTTATTATTACAATTAGTGCATCGACCTTTATTATCCACCTGACAACTCGTACATTCAAGACCAAAACGTTCAATTATTTCTTTTTTACATTTCAAACATGTTGTATTCTCACCTTTCATCCCAGGAATGTTTCCTGTGTAAACATAGTTAAGACCTGCCTTTTTTCCAATTTCATATGCACGTTCAAGGGTCTCAGGAGGGGTTGGGGGGATATCCATCATTTTATATTGTGGATAAAATGCCGTTACATGCCAGGGAATGTCTTTTGAAATAGATGCAATAAATTCAGCGATATTTGTAAGTTCTTCATCTGAATCATTTTTTGTAGGAATCACAAGAGTTGTGATTTCAAGCCAGACATCCATTTTATGAACATGTTTAATATTATCAAGAACCGGTTGTAATCGTGCTGAGCAAATCTCTTTGTAAAATTCTTCAGTAAAACCTTTAAGGTCAATATTAATTGCATCAAGATAAGGCTCAATTTTCTTTAAAGCCTCTTTTGACTCAAATCCATTTGAAACAAAAATATTTTTAATGCCTTCCTTGTGCGCCAATTTAGCTGTGTCGTAAGCATATTCAAAAAAGATAGCAGGCTCGTTGTAAGTGTAAGCAATCGAAGGGATATCGTTTTCAACACAATATTTTACAATTTCTTTTGGAGGGAGATCAGTGCCCATAGTTTCATTTGGCTCTTTTAATCGAACCTGCGAAATATCCCAATTCTGACAAAATAAACATCTAAAATTACATCCAACTGTTCCAATCGAAAAAATCTCTGTACCTGGCAGAAAGTGAAAAAGCGGCTTCTTCTCAATGTTATCCACATGAGCAGCAATCGCTTTACCATAAACTGACAAATACAAATCACCTTTTATATTTTTACGAACACCGCAAAGACCAGTATGACCTTCAGAAATATCACAGTACCAGTTACATGCCTGACACTGAACTTTTTTATCACTCTTCTTTTTATAAAGAATACATTTGTGCATTTAAGCTTTGATTGTTTGGATATTTTTCTTATTTATCAACTTGCTTATATATGGCGAAAGCAAAATATAAATAAATCCAAGCAGTGTAAGATATCCAACAATATCAATTCGAACAGGGAAGATGAAAACAAATCCGATTACGCCAAAAGCAAATTGTAAAATCATAGGCATAAAAGCCATGGTTTCACGAACTTTATAAAAATGTCCGATAATTGCAAGCACAGTGAATCCAATAAATAACGGCTGAAGCAAATTCGGATCCATAAATCCGCCAAGTCCTGCAGCAACAATTGCAGGTGTAATTAATGGCGCTTCTAAAGCAATAAGACCAACGATGATGGTTAAAACATTTCCAATATAAGATAAATTTCTTTTCATAAGATTTTTGTTAATTTCTTAAATGATTATACCATGTTTTTGATGTTTCTTTTAAGACTTTTTAAGCCTGCACGCTTTAAAGGAGAACCCTGAAATTTTTCAGCAAATGTGGCTTCAGTGAGCTGCTCAATTTCTTTAGGATTTAGAGAAGGGCCGGCAATATGGTTTTTGAATTCTTCAATTTTTGTTTGTTGTGCGCGGCAGTTATGTGGACAAACTTCCTGACATATATCGCATCCAAAAACACGATCTTTGGTGTCGACTGTGATTGCACCTTTGTTTTCAATTGTTTGATACGAGATACATTTTCTGGCGTCAACTGTATATGGTCCAACAATTGCATTAGCTGGACACGCTTTAATACAACGATCACATGATCCACATTCACCCTGAAATTTCTGAGAGATTTCATCTAATTCAAGCTCAAGTGTTGTGATAATTTCAGCCAAAAATACCCATGATCCAAATTCACGAGTTATGAGAGTTGAATTTTTTCCGATAAATCCAAATCCGGCTTTTACTGCATACCCGCGCTCTAAAATTGGTCCTGCGTCAGAATACAATTTAAAATCCTGTTTGCCTGCTCCGGTTTTTTCTATAATGAACTGCCTAAGCTTTTTAAGTTTTTTCTCAATAACTTTATGATAATCTTTTCCAAAAGCATAACGCGCAACTTTAAAATCCGAGTCATCGCCTTTTTGATAATAATTCATAGCCAGACAAATGATTGACTTTGCCCCAGGTAAAATCTCCTGAGGATTCGAACGTTTTTCAGGATCGCGCTCCATATATTCCATTTCGCCTTCAAAACCTTTAGACAGCCAATCTTTCAAATGCTCACCATCAGTTGTGAGAGGTGTCGCTGGGATGATAGCGACGAGGTCAAATCCGAGTTCTTTTGCTATTTTTTTTATTTCTTTATTCATTAAAATCATATAAAATTCATTAGCAATTTGAATTATATCTTATGAAACGAATTTTAACAGCAATATTGGCATTTTTAATAATTGCTCCAACTTGTATGGCGGCGATTAATCAACCCCTTGAAGAACTTTATGTAAAAGCTCAGGTTAATGAAGTAAGTGAAACAAAAATTCAAATAGATAAGATGAGCCCGTACTATGATCCTACGGCTGAAGGAACTCAATACGTGCGCATTCAGGATGTTACTTACGAGGTTTTAGAAGGTGATTATAAAGGTATTATATTTTCTTCAAAAAATGAAATTACAGGTCAGATTTTTGACTTGGAGCTTAAAGCAAAAGACCGCGTTTTGATATTGCTGAAAAAATGGGACGAAGAAACGTTTGAAGGATTTGCAACTGATTATATTCGAAACGATTCCATGCTGATTTTTATAATTTTATTTGTTGCTGCTTTGTTGATTTTAGGGAAATGGAAAGGTTTGAGAGCCTTGGCTAGTTTAATTATTACTGTAGGAGCAATATTTTATGTTTTGATTCCTTTATCATTGCAGGGATGGAATCCTTTGTGGCTCGCATTGGCAATTTGCGCAGTTGTGACTGTTGCAACCATACTGATTATCTCAGGCTTTAGTAAAAAAGCTTACAGCGCAATTATAGGGACTTTAGGAGGTGTTATATTTGCTGCACTGATTGCATTTATCGTTAGTAAGTTGACGTTTTTAACAGGACTATCCGGAGAAGATGCAAGAATTCTTTATATTAACAGACCGGAACTGAACTTTTTTAACATCTTTTTTGCAAGCATTATTATTGGTGCGCTTGGTGCAATTATGGATGTCGGGATGTCAATTTCTTCAGCAGTTCACGAGCTGGCAGAATCAAATAAAAATCTAAAAGGCACTGAACTTTTTAAATCAGGAATGAATATAGGAAAAGATATAATGGGAACCATGTCTAACACTTTGATTCTGGCATATGTTGGAAGCGCATTCCCGCTTTTAATGCTTTTTTCAATGAATAACTTTGGAGCTTTTCAAATAATGAACTTCGACTTTATGGCCGCTGAAATAGTCCGTGCAATAAGTGGTAGTTTCGGCTTACTCCTCGCTATCCCCGTTACTGCTTTCGCTGCCAGTTTCTTTAGGAGGAAGTAAAGATGTAACTTCAGAAATCAATTGTTTGGTATTTTTATATGAATCTCTGATTTCATTTACTAAAATAAATTGCCCTAAAGCATCTTCATATTGTTCGTAAAATTTTAATGTAATTCCAAATTTATAAGGATAAAAAGGATTATTTTGTATTTTATTATTTGCAGCTTTCATTACTTCAATCGATTGAAATTTGTATTTTTCATATTCAGCTACATCATTCCGGGATAAATCTGCAAGCCTTGTATAAACCAATCCCTGATTCATTAAAACATTTGAATGATTATTGTTAACCTTTACCGCATATGCATAAGTATTTATTGCATCATTTAAATAATTTGCCTGTGCCTGATCAGGAAGATTTATTGCAAACTCAAAAAGAAAATCCCCATAATCTTCATAATAATTTGGGATATGCCCCTGGATTTCTACAGTTCTGTCATATGATTTAATTGTATTTTCAAAATCTCCTATAGCTGCATATGATTGAGCCTGTTTAAAATGATATTCAACTAAAATAGAATTAAATGCTGCAATCCAACCCACAATAAAAATCGATAATGCAACAATTATTCCTATTACCTTAAAAACAATTAAATTTTTAAAAACAATTTCTTTACTATTTTCTTCATTAACATAACTTACAAGCAATCCAATTAACGTAAAGAAAAAGAACAATGTAGTTACTGTTCCAAAACTCATTGATACCTGAATTAAATAAACGATAATTGCTGTTAACAAAGACATTACCATTAATTTATCTTTTTCATCTTTATGCTTTTTGAAATATTTAAAAGTATAAATAAATAACATAATAATCATCAATGCATATGCAGCAAAACCAATAAGTCCCTGCGTTGCAGCAATATTTAAATACTCATTATGTGCAGTTTCAGGAGTTATATGATCCTGAAGATCATCAGGGACTTTATAATCTGCTCTTCTATATTGATTATATATCTCTTTGTAACTTGATAGCCCATGTCCCAATAAAGGTTTATCCTGAATCATTTCAAAACTACTCAACCACCAACTTACTCTATCGGGCATATTCCCCTGCTGGATAAAAGTAATCGTTGAAACAGTTCTTTCAACAACTCCAAGTTTGCTGATTGGTCCACTTAAAACAATACCCATAATTGCCGCCACAATTAATCCAACTATTGTATATTTAAAAGTTTTCTTTGATAATTTTTTAATTCTTAAAATATAAATAAGCCAAATAATTGCTGCAAAAATAACTGCAAAAAAGCCTCCTCTACTTGCAGTTAAAATCAATGTAAGTGAAATTAAACCAAAGCCTCCCCATAATAAATATTTCATTTTATTCTTTCCCTCTGTGAAAATAAGCCCTAACAGCAGCATCAAATTCATGCCTAAATAGGCTGCAGTGTGATTACTATGTCCAATTGTACTAAATACTCTATCTTGTGGATTTTGAGTCCAGGGAAATATGTTTACCAAAAGATCAAAATATTGAAGCACCCCGTAAAAAGCTATAACAGCAGCAACAATCACAGAAGTATATATTAATTTCCTGATTTTTTCTTTTGATCTGAATTCAGCAAAAATTATATATGCCCATAAAAGTAGATTCAGCACTGTAAATATGCCTAAAAATCGTCCATAAGTACCAAAAATACTAACATAAAGATTAATTGAAAAATAAGTATTTAAAATCGAAATAGCTGCATATCCAATTACAAACCAAAAAAACGGAGACCATCTAATCCTCGCTTCTTTATGAAATAAATTTCTCATCCCCCAAATTAATATAATCAATAAAGTAATTACTCTAAAGATATAAAGTTTTGGAGTCGTGAAAACTGAAGATACTTGTGGCAAAAATACCAAAGGGACCAACACTATTGATAAATAAATCAGCCACTTTAACCCAATATCAGCATTGTGGCATAGAAACTGACCAAATTTTTCTTTTTTAGACATATGTTTGAAATTAGAATGCACCTTTTCCTTTTATTACTGCCCAGACTGTTTTAATTAAAATTACAAAGTCGAGTAGTAAGGATTGGTTTTGTATATAGTAAAAATCATATTCTATATTCTCATGAAGTGGCAGGTCTTTTCTACCTAAAATTTGCCAAAGTCCAGTAAGCCCGGGTTTAACCTCAAGTCTTTTTCGTTGCCATTTTGAATATTTTTTCACGATAAATGGCATTTCAGGCCGCGGCCCAACCAATGACATTTCGCCTTTTAACACATTTATTAATTGAGGGAGTTCATCCAAACTGGTTTTTCTAAGGAATCGACCTACTCTGGTTATTCGCTTGTCTTTAGCTTTTAACGGAGCTGTTTCGTAAGAGCCAGCTGATTTTTTCATTGTGCGGAATTTGTATAATTGAAATTCAGATCCATTTTTTCCAACTCTTGTATGGATAAAATGAGCAGCTCCTTTTGAATCAAGACGAATCAAAATAACTATAAATAACCAAAATGGAATAATGATAATCAATCCAATCAAAGAAAGTAAAATATCCAAAATCCGCTTAATCAATCTATAAAAAATGTTAGCTCTTTGCGGCTTAACATCAATCGAGGGAATTCCTTCGATCTCACTAATATCAATATTGCCAGCTAAAATTTCATACAAAGAAGAAACCAGTTTAAATTTAACATTCAGATTTCCGCATTCAGTCATCATTTCAAGCATTTTTTCATGTGGCATAGTAGGGTCAGAAACATAAACAATATCTATTCTTTCATTTTTAATCACAGTTGCAAGACGTCTGACTGTACCCAATAATTTAACTTTAGAATTCTTAACATTATCATCCAGGAATCCAACAATTTGATAACCGAAGTCTTTATATTTTTCAATTTGCTTTGCTAAACGACGACCAGGCTTTCCTGCTCCTATTATCAAAATTCTATGTAATCCCTTACCCTTACTAATTAAATATTTTCGCCAAATTCTGTTCAGGTATCTACCAATATTTAAAAACAACAATCCAAATCCAATAAATATTAAAACAAAACCTCTTGAGTAATCGTATTTATATAAAAATGAGCCCGCCATCAGCATAACTGCCACCAATAAAACCGCTTTAATCACAGTGAAAATCTCGCTCGTACTTTCCAGTCGAATCTTTTGCTCATAAAGTCCAAAAAAATAAAAGACAACAACTAAAATTAAAAATGCCACTGGCATTGCAGTCAGATAAATTGAAAAATCCTGGATATTTTCACCAAGCAAATTTCGTGAATAATAAGCAGCTAAAAAACTCAACATAAAAAATACTAAATCTGAAAGAACAAGCATTAAAATTGATAATTTTTTCTGATTAATAAGTCGAAGGAAGTTTTGCATAAATTTCTAAGCTTTTTGATTTATAGTAATTATACCTGCGTGAGCCCTTTCGCACGAACCATTTTGTCATTTCATTTTTTGTAACTCTTTTTCGTGACATTATTATTTTACGTTTTTTCAAAGCATCCGGAATCATTTTCATATATTTAAACCAACCCTTGAACCAGCCAGCCCTCCAAAAGCTCTTTATTATGCGTTTTTTAATGAGAGTATAAAGATCTCCTAAAATATTTGATCTGAATTCATTTTTTAAAAGCATAATTCTTTCATTTACTAAAAAGGCTCGCCATTTAGTAATTTTATACTCTTCAATTTTTGCTTTTTTACGTGTATTGCGACAATGATGTGCAATTAATTTTGGAGAAAATAAAACTTTCCAACCAAGCATATGAAGTCTCCAGCACATATCAACATCCTCTAAATATAAAAAGAAATTTTCATCAAAATATTCACTAAACATTTTTGCATCTTCAATTGCACTTTTTCGATACATTGCACAAATATTTCTAATGCTAAAAATCTCCTCAACATCGTCGAATTGACCTTCATCCTCAACTCCTCTGGCGCTTAATATTTCACGATCTACATAAGCAAAAATCCCAACTGTATCAAAAACCTTAGTCTTTTTTCCTTGATTCAAATCATATTGGTAAATTTTTCCGCCAATTGCTGCTATGTGTTTATCGTGCTTCATTTTATTCAAAGCATTTTCTAAATAATTATTATCCAAAATTACATCAGGATTCATTATCATTAGATATTCACCCGAAGCGTACCGAATTCCCTGATTTAAAGCTCTTGCAAAACCAATGTTTTTTGTATTTCTCACAGTGCTCACCCATTTATAATGACGCTGAATATGCGTAATTGATTGATCAAAAGATGCATTATCAATATAAATAACCTCAATATTACTCGGACTATAAATCGTTTGATGCTGAATAGACTCAAAACAAGCATCCAGGTACTTTTTAGCCTTGTACCCAACAATTATAATTGATATGTCTGGAATTTGAATCGACATACTCTGATTCTAACACAACTTAGCTGGATTTATTACCTTTGGTTTGCTAATATCACTTTGCTTAGAATAGTTTTGCGGCCATAATAGTTTTGGCGCCATAACTGTTTTGACACTAAAACTATTTTATTATTTATATGGCTAAACATTTTTTTACGTCTGAATCGGTTACTTGCGGGCATCCTGATAAGCTTGCTGATCAGATTTCAGACTCAATTTTAGATGCAATTCTTACGCAGGATCCTTATGGTCGCGTAGCTTGTGAAACGCTGGTGACTACTGGCTTAGTTTTTGTTGCAGGTGAAATTACAACTGATTGTTATGTGGATATTCAGGAAAAAGCACGACAAGTTGTAAAAGATGTTGGGTATACAAGAGCTAAATTTGGTTTTGATTATGAGACTTGCAGCGTTTTAACTTCGATTCATGAACAGAGTCCTGATATTGCGATTGGTGTAAATAAAAAGCATGAAATTGATAAAAAATTAGGAGCTGGAGATCAGGGGATTATGATTGGATATGCATGCGATGAGACAAAAGAGCTTATGCCTCTGCCGATTTCGTTGGCACATAAATTGGCGCAAAGATTAGAAGAAGTTAGAAAAGATGGGACTTTGGAATACCTGAGACCTGATGGGAAAACTCAGGTTACTATTGAATATCACGATGGAAAACCTGTAAGAGTTGATCAGTTAGTTGTTTCTGCGCAGCATGATCCAAAAATTGAGCATGCGCAAATAGAGGCAGATATTAAGAAGCATGTTGTTGAGCCAATTTGTGATGGACTCGTAGATGAGAATACTAAATACTATATTAATCCAACTGGAATTTTTGCAATTGGAGGACCAATGGGAGACACTGGATTAACTGGTCGAAAAATTATTGTTGATACTTATGGTGGATCAGCTGCTCATGGTGGTGGTTGTTTTTCAGGAAAAGACGCAACGAAAGTTGATCGCTCAGCAGCATATATGGCGCGATATATTGCAAAAAATATTATTGCTTCCGGGATTGCCAAAAAGTGTGAATTACAACTTTCTTATGCGATTGGTGTGAGTCATCCTTTATCACTTGAAGTGAAAACTTTTGGAACAGGCGAAAAAGACGAAAGAGAAATTGAAAAATTAATTTGGGATAATTTTGATTTAACTCCTGCCGGAATAATTACCGGCCTTAATCTATTACGACCTATCTATCAAAAAACTGCATGTTATGGTCACTTCGGTCGCGAAGACGATGACTTTACATGGGAACAAACTAATAAAATTAACATTTTTGAATAATGACAAACGATGAACTAATCAAACAAGGACAAAATAATATCACTCTTGCTCAATCAAACATGGGCGCACTTATGGAAATCAAAAAACGATTCGAAAAAGAAAAACCACTCCAGGGACAGCGAATTGGGATGGCTCTTCATATCACAAAAGAAACAGCAAACTTAGTTGAAACTTTAGAAGCTGGAGGCGCAGAAGTGGCTGTAGCTGGATGTAATCCTTTGTCTACTCAAGATGATGTAGCCGAAGCAATGCGAGCAAAAGGCAGTAAAGCTTATGGATTAAAAGGACAAAGTTCTGATGAATATTATAAATGTCTTAATCAGGTTTTAGACATCAAACCAACAATCACAATTGATGATGGTTGTGATTTGGTAACTGAAGTTCATTTAAAAAGACCAGATTTAATGGCTGATATTATTGGTGGATGTGAAGAAACTACAACTGGAATTATTCGTGTGGAAGCAATGGAAAGAGAAGGTGTACTTAAATATCCTGTGATCGCAGTAAATGATAATAAGACAAAACATTTAATGGATAATTATTACGGAACAGGTCAATCAACCTGGGATGGAATTATAAGAGCAACAAATACTTTAGTAGCAGGTAAAACTGTTGTTATTGCTGGTTATGGAAGTTGCGGAAAAGGTTGTGCAATGCGTGCAAAAGGTATGGGCGCAGATGTTATTGTTACTGAAGTTGATACGTTCCCAGCTTTGCAGGCACGGATGGATGGATTTAGAGTAATGCAAATGAAAGATGCTGCACCACAAGGTGATATTTTTATTACAGTTACAGGAAATAAGCATGTGATTAGACCGGAACATGCTGACACTATGAAAGAAGGAGCTATCCTTGCAAACAGTGGACATTTTGATATTGAGATCGATGTTAAAGGGATTCGTGAAAAGGCGAAAGAGACAAAACAAGTAAGGCCATTTATGGAGCGTTTTAGCCTTCCAAGCGGTAAAGATATATATATTCTCGCTGAAGGACGATTAATCAATTTAAGCGCAGCTGAAGGGCATCCGGCTGATGTTATGTCGATGAGTTTCTGTGGACAGGCACTTGCCTGTGAATATCTTGTTAAAAACCAAGAAAAACTCGAAAATAAGTTAATTCAACTTCCAGAAGAAATCGATAATAACATTGCTCAACTTCAACTTGATACAATGGGAATTACCATCGACAAATTAACTGAGGAGCAAATCGAGTATTTAAATAGTTGGCAAGAAGGTACAGCCTAGAGTATAATCAACTCTCGTAAATTATTAACCAATAATTATATGAAAAAGTTATTAGCTTTTTTAGTTGTACCAATGCTTTTACTAACAGCATGTAGCGATCCTGAACCAGATATAACTATAGATGATGGATCTAAATCAAGCGCATTCAACCTCCATTTTATAGGAGTCTCTGAATACAATGGATGGTTTGATAATATGGAAGCAAACAGTGAAAATGCTGAAAGTGTTTATACTTTTCATAAAGTAGATTCTGTATTCAACCAAACTGATCTTGTTAAAGAAATCTTAAATGATAAAACAGATAAAATAGATGCTGTGTTCATTGGTTTTGGACCAAATGATTATGTGGGTGGTACAGCAGAAGCTGCAGAAGAAAATTATAATAATAAAAAGGTTTATATTGAAGAGTTGTCTTCGCTTACTTTATCAGCGGATTTTGTTTTAATGATTTCTAATGGATTCCCTAAAGTTGTTGAAGCGAGCGATGAACATTTATTATGGAATTACGAAGCAACCAGATTGTATTTAGAAAAAAAATTCTATGAAACAGAAGAAAGGATAGTTAACTTCGGTATATTAAGAGCCCTAAGTAATAATACTAATTATTTAGCAATTGATTTTATTAATGAAGAGGGAGAATTAAATGAATTAGCCTTTAATAAGTTAAATTCAGATTTGGGTGTGTATCTTGGATTACTTTCAAAGAGACGTAATAAAGCTGATGAATAAAAAGATCAAGCACACTCGCTTTCATGCTTCGCATTCATCGCATATTCAAGCATCAAAAAACCCCGCTCTTTCGAGCGGGGTTTTTTTTAATTGAAATCTAGATGATTATCAATTAATCCATACGGATATTATCCGAAGATAATAGCAGTGTTTGAATTAATAGTATCATTAGTTATTCCAGTAGTTCCAAGACCAGTAGCGTCTGTATCACCCCATAAGAATGATGCGATAGAGAATTCTACTGTATCAAGTGGAGCGCTATCGAATGTACAAGCGTATCCACCAGGCGCAGCACCTGCAGTATCAGTTGCTACTACATAAGCTTGGCTTTGACCACCTAGAACTTTAAGTCCTGAAGTGTTTGTAAATTCAGCAGCAGTAAATAATCCACCACCAGCGTCCGCAGCAAGTGCAGTACCACTAGTTAACCAATCAGTTTCAAGATAAAGATCATGAAGTTGCGCACCAAGTGCACCACAACCATTATTTGAAGCTCCTAATTGGATATCATACATAGTCATTGTATCAGTACCTTCAACAGATACTTCAAATGCTAATACAGCTTGTGGAGTAGTTGGATTATATCCGAATCCATAAAGATCTGATCCATTTGAAAGTTCAAATAGAGTAGAAACAGTAGGGATGTTGTTTCGAACAGTGAATGTTTCAGCACCACTTGTATAAAGTTCTGCTGTATATCCAGAAGTACCAATCAAAGCATCATCAACACCATCACCAGGTAATAATTCACCTGAAGAAGCACCTACAGCTTCGATATCAATACCATCAATATCGTAATCAGCAGCAAGACCTTCAAGATCAGCAACAGCGAAGTTGATACAATCACCAGATGAAGCTCCTCCTGAACCAATAGAATTAGTATCTATGTATATAGGAAGTACGATAGTTCCATCTTTTGGAACAGCAATTTTTCTGTCTCCAGTAGTCTCAAATGAGAATTCAGCATCATTGCTAGCTGATTGAAGAGCAGCAGTGTAAGGATTTTCTGCATCCGGATAAGGGATCTTTACAGTTGAAACACCAGAAGCGTCACAAGCCCCACCGTCTACATTATTAGTAATTCTTAATTCTCTTAGTAAGATATCTTCAGAATCAGTTGTTTCACGTAGAGTGATTTCAGCAACTAAAATATCAGAAGTACCATCAAGAATTAATTCATCACTTAGAGTATCTTCAATAGCGATTTCAAGAGCACCGTTATCTCTGAATGAGATTTCAGGAGACTCGTTATCTACTAATTCAATACATCCTTCAGTACCAGTTAAACATACATCTAACTGAGTAGCAGCTAGTGCGAATCCGAATTCATCATCAGCACTAACTTGAGCATCACCAGTTAATTCGATGTTAACAGCGTCAGTACTGTCTGGACTAGAAGTCACATCAGCACGAACTAATAGTTTTTCAGTGTTTCCACCTAAAACGTCTAAGTTAACATTGTTGAATACTCCAGCATCACCAGTGAATGCAGCATCATCTAAGAAGAATAAGCTACCACCGTCTTTGTGGAACATTTCAATATTAGTAAAGAAGTCATCACAATCTCCAAGAATAGTTGGAAAAACAGGAGTACAAGTTAATTCAACAGTTCTAACGATGATGTCAGAAGCAGTTGAAGCAGTTAATTCGTAACCAACTAAATCAACTTCAGGTTGGTTTTTAACTACAACTTGATCCCAAGGAGAAGATGAAACTTCTACAGTAAGATTTGGTGGAGCAACAGTTTGTGCTTTACCTAAGATAGGTAAACCAGAAACATCAGTTGCAACAACAACATTTTCATTATCAGCTGTATATTCAGCTTCAAAAGCAGTATCTACTAATTCAAGCCAGAAAGATGCACCATCAGCTGCGTCTCCATCAGCATCTAAAGTAGCCATGAAAGTACTAGTAGTACTTGAAGGTAAGAAGATAGTATCTTCAAACAATACAGTACAAGAACCAGTATAAGGAAGTGGAAGACCTCCACCAGTACAATTAGCTGGAACAGCACCTGGATCCTGAGATCCAGCAACTACTTTCCATGATTCAAGACCAGCATCCCATTGCCATACTTTAAGATCATCAACATCATTTAATGTATCTGCAGCAAGGTAATGAGTTACCATTGTGAATCTAGTCCAATCTACTGAGTCTCCAGCAGTAGCAACATTGAATCCTAAGAATTCATGGTCTTCTGCGTTTGGAGAAATATCTCCAAGAGTTGGATTGCTTGATGAAGCAGAGAATGCAACACGTCCACCAACGATATCTCTTGCTACTGGAGCAAATACGAGATCACCGTCAGTTACGTTTAGTCCATAACCATGTTGTCCTCCGATAGCAAAGATATCAGTATCTCTGTGGATATCAAATGCAACAGAAGAACCAACACCACCAACTACGTCAGTTCGAAGGTCTAAGTTAGTTACACCTCCGTCAGTAATTGTTAGATCAGCACCTGTAAAGTCACAAGCGAAGTAATCTCCTGACCATAAACAGTCAGTTCCTTCAACTGGAACGTTAGATTGGTACCACATAGTGTTAGCAAAGTCTTCAGGGTCAGCAGAACCAGTTTGCTTAATAGCAATTCTTTGAATTGTTCCATCTTCACCATCAACTTCTACTCTGATACGAGCAACATCAACGTCAGTATCACCAACATTAATATCACCACCAAAATCAGAAACTGTATATTCAAGATCTCCTACAGTAGCAGATCCAGTGTACATAAAATCACCACAAGCTGCGAAGCTTCCGCCTACATCAACTTGAGCTGCTGAATCAGCACCTACTGCAAATACATCATCTGGTGATGCAATACAAAGTGCGTTTTCAGCGTTTTCGTTAGCAGACATGTCTCCAACACCTTCTAGAAGAAGTTCTCCTCCAGCAGGAACCACAATTGGGTCACCAGCTAAAGCAAAAGTTGCTTCGTTAGATTGAGTGTTGATAGTCTTTCTAGACCCTTGTTGAACACCGTCTACATAAAGTCTAATCTCATCGAAATCTTCTGGATCACCTAAACCTGTTCGTGAAACAGTTAATTCTTCGATTAAGATATCTTCGTCATTTGAAGCTTCTAATCCCCAAACAACATAAGGAACGCTGTTTGCATTTCTTGGGATAAGTGAGCTACCTGGAGTAGATCCGTCAACTGAAACTGTTAAAGCTCCAGCAGCAACTACTACAGTTGCGCATTCTGAAGTTGGGTTAGCACCTCTGTTTACAACAGCGATACCTTCAGCACGAACAATGTTTACTCCTGGTTCAACGGTAGTACCACCACCAACACCTTGGAATACACAATTGTCTTTAGCTACACCCATGTATTCGTCATACCAAATTCCAACTGGAACATCAGTGAATACATCAGAACCTAAAGAAGCTCCTAAAAGTCCATAAGATTCTACAACAACTTTTGCTGCTTCTGCACGAAGCACGTTGTCATTAGGTCTTACGTGACCTGGAGTTGGTGAGCTAGCTCCATCACCAGAAACAATTCCTGCTTCTGCTAATGCAGTTACCCATCCACATCCCCAATGATCTGCGTCTAGATCAGGGAATAAAGTTTCGTCACAAGCAGCTTCTGGGATTCCAGCTCCTGCAGCAGTCATCTTGAAGAATTCTGCACGAGAAGCGTTATCTCCACCTCGGAAGTAAGCTTGAGTGTCGTCGAGGATTCCACTATCGAGTCCCCATTGTACGTCGGCAGCGTACCATTCATCGCCGTTTACATCGTCATAAACATCAACCGCTACAGCTGCGTTTGCAGTACCAATCACTAGGAAACTAGCGATAAGTGCAAGCACGCTGAAAGCTGCGATATTTTTACGAAGTTTTCGTAAAGAAAGATCCATGGCTTTCTAAAGTTAAGAATACAAATAGTATAAGAAAGTTCGGTTTAGTTAACGTCAAAACCTATGACATATATTAATGTTGATTACAGCCCAAAAGCCGCAAACAACGGATTGTTGTTTTAATAAAGTTTTCTCTTTCGCCTGATTTTCAATGAGCAGTGTTATATATAATAAGGTATCTATAAACATTTTTAGCACACATTAGCATGTAGCCCTCTTTCAAGAGCTGGCTCAATCACCTATTTTTCGCTATATACGGATGGATTTTAAACAATTGTTGTTACTTCGTCAATGCTATAAACCTAGGTTTCCCTTTAGCTATAGCGCTATTTTTCGCATCACATGACACTCTTTTTAACCGCGTAATCCCTGTATTCTGTCTACAAATCAAGGTTTCTCTATTTCATTCAAACTCACTAAAAAAAACTATAAAAAAGGTATTTTGTTTCAAAAATTGAGTTGACGAAAGGTGCGAATAGCGCCTAAATACCAAAGGTGGCATTTTTAGTTAAATTTAGAAGGATTTATATTTCAGAGGAAATTTAAACAGCACTATCAAATTTGTGCTAGATCAAGCTTCGAAGATGGAACGAATGTGACTGACTGAGAAGGTTGAGCCCGTACGACGAAGTGCTGTATTTTTGCTGTATTTTTTGATAGTGCAAAATAGTAGGATAGATTTTCGCTTCGTGCCGACCGGCACTCCATAGAGCTCCGGCCTTTGGCCTGCGCCTCTCAGCCTTTGGCTTCGAGATTAATCATCATCCTACTCAATCTAGCACTTCGTCGTACTTATCCATCCGATTCGCTTCGCTCATACGCATGTATAAGCATCGCTTCGCTTCTTCTTCGTAGCATGCTTGATTGAATGGTAGCCCCAAGGGGAATCGAACCCCTGTTTCCGCCGTGAGAGGGCGATGTCCTAACCGCTAGACGATGGGGCCATGCATAATCTCTAACGTGCAGTTATCTATAAATAGCAAAAGTAAAATACCGAATATTTGCTTTTATTTCAATATATATTTAAAATACCGAGGCAAAATCTATACTTTATACATATGACATCGAAAGACTTTTACAATACGCTTGGGGTTGAAAAAGGTGCTTCAGATCAGGATATCAAGCGAGCATATCGAAAAAAGGCACAGAAGTATCATCCTGATAAAAATAAAGGTGATAAAGGTGCTGAAGCAAAATTTAAAGAAATAAATGAAGCTTACGAAACGCTTTCAGATAAACAAAAACGGTCATTTTATGATCAATTTGGATCAACGCAAGGCGCTGCTGGCCCAGGTGGAGGTGGAGGCCAATATGGAGGATTTAATGCCCAGGGATTCGATTTTAATAATATGGGCGGAGGATTTGCAGATATCTTTGAATCATTTTTTAGTGGCGGACAAGGCGGACAAACAACCCGAACCAGAAAAAGAGGTCCAGTTAGAGGCGAAGATATTGAAGCCCGAATCAAAATCAAATTTAAAGAAAGCGTAACAGGAGCAGAGCGAGAACTTGAAATAACAAAAGCTGATAAATGTGATCATTGCAATGCAACAGGAGCTGAACCAGGAAGCACAATTAAAACTTGTGGAACCTGCAAAGGAACTGGTGAAGTAAGAGAAATTCGTCAAACTTTACTTGGTCAAATTGCAACTTCACGAACTTGTGACAGTTGCCACGGTGAAGGGAAGATTCCTGATAAAAAATGTACAGTTTGTCATGGGACTACTCGCAAAAGAGTAAAAACTAAAGTCAAAATTAAAATTCCTGCCGGGATTCATGATGATTCAACGATTAGATTAAGTGGTAAAGGTGAAGCTGGAGTTAAAGGTGGTAGTTATGGAGATTTATATCTTCATATTAACGTGGAATCAGACCCTGCGTTTTTACGAAATGGAGATGATATCCATACTGAACAACAGATTCATATGCTTCAGGGAGTTTTAGGAGACGAAATCACGATTAATACTATTTATGAGAAAATAAAAATGAAGATTCCTGCTGGAACTCAAAGTGGAAAAGTTTTTAAATTAAAAAACTATGGAATGCCTCGACTTAACACTGTTCAAAAAGGAGACCACTATTTAAAGGTGTCGTTGGATGTTCCTGCAAAATTAAATAAGAAGGAAAAAGAGCTTTATATCGAGCTTGCAAAAGAAGCTAAACTAAGCTTAAAAAAAGGTGGAAAAGAAGGTTTCTTTGACATCTTTACGTAGTTATTATACGATAAACATTGATCTAAATTAAAACACATGAACTTAAATTTATCTTGGGATCTGTTTATAATCGTATTTTTTGGACTTATTGTTGCCTACAGCTTAATTATAGGTAGGAATAATAATCTGAAAATAATTTTAGCTACCTATGTAGGTGCCCTATTTGCAGACGCTGTGGGAAATCTTTTTTCAAAAACTCTAGCGGGATCACACAATTTTATGCAAATGATGAAACTTTTTTCAATTACTTCACCAGACGATGCAACTATTTTGATTAAAATAGTTATGCTGCTTGCGATTATCGTGTTATTGGCAGTTAAAGGTTCATATTCTGTTGATGCTAATACAGGCGGCCCTCCAGGAATGAAAGTTGGAATTAGTGTTCTATTTGGATTTTTAAATGCGTGTTTAATAGTAAGTATTGCATTGATATTTGTATCAGGTTCTTCGTTTATAGTAGGAGATCCTTCGCTTGCCAGCCCTGCGTTTCAGGATATTTACAATTCATCAAATATAGCCAGAATATTAATCGATTATTACAGTGTTTG
Organism: Candidatus Peregrinibacteria bacterium; assembly: GCA_030595015.1. GTDB lineage: Bacteria > Patescibacteriota > Gracilibacteria > UBA1369 > PNNO01 > JAUVDZ01. The sequence continues at coordinate 19,768 of JAUVDZ010000007.1, forward strand.
GTTCTTATTACCAGCTTTAGGATTTATTGGAATAAGTTTTCTTTCAGGCCAGAATGAAAAATAGCTTGCAAAGGTGTCCGCTTATTCGTAGAATAGGAAGGCAAATTTTTATGGGTCATTAGCTCAGTTGGTAGAGCGGCTCCCTTTTAAGGAGAAGGTCACTGGTTCGAATCCAGTATGACCCACCACAGAGACACGCGAATGCGTGGCTCTTTTTTTTTGGAGTGCGCGAAAGCGCACGAAGCGGACTAGAGCGAGCCGGCAGGCGAGCGAAGCAACATATAAGTTGCGCGTGACATCTGTCATATAACTGTCTGACGCAACTAAGAAGCGAAGCGGAGCAGAAGTGACGCCTACGATTGTATAGCTTTTTGCTATACATTTACAAAACGTTTTCAACTTTTAAATCTAAAAATATATAAAAACTCTGTTAAGTGATCGCAGGTTCGAATCCTACACGACCTACCACAAAACACAATAAAGCTTGTTTATTACTGATGATTATCAATTTTATAAACTATCAAACTTTCATCATCATCAAAAAAAGATAAAGCTCTAAATTGTTTATTAATTCTAAATGACCAAACTCCGCTACCTTTTGGTTTTCGTTCTTTAAATTTAATTTGCAATAAATTATTGGATAATAAATATTGCTTAACTTTTTTATATTGTTGAAGCAAGGCCTGTGTATCACTTTTAATTGTCGTTTTATCTTTTGTATTATTTTTCATAATGTATTTCCTTAATTTTTGAGTTAATAAAATAATTTAAGTTGTAAATAAGTAACAGTTTAAATTAAGGAGGCGCGCGGGAATTAATAAGGAAAGTTAAAAATTCAGAAAAGAAAGAGA
>JAUVDZ010000032.1 GCA_030595015.1 Candidatus Peregrinibacteria bacterium
AGATTTAATTGAAATATTCTACGAAACATACAATCCATTAAGCTCTCGTGTACAAAAACTAGAACAATTAGACGATATAAACATCAAAATGGATAATGATATTTTAGATGATGCTACTCGTGAAGAATTAGGAAGTGAAGAAACAACTGAAGAAAAATAAATAAGCATGAATAAAATCTTTATAAGTGCGCAGTTTTTCAGCATATCAAATAACATTTTTCAAAACTTCTGTGAGCGCGTGAAGCGGATTTTTGTTTGGGTCTTGTGGGCCCCGAATAAAAATCTGCGGAACTTAGCAAGCAAAGTTTTGAAAAATATCCTTTTGGAGGGGGTTCACAAAAGGGGGAACCTTTAGGCTCCCCCTTTTGAAATACGTAAAAACCCCTATCTTGGCAACGGCCTACTCTTCCACAACTCATGTTGCAGTACCATCGGCGAGGAGTGGCTTAACTTCTGTGTTCGGGATGGGAACAGGTGTACCCCACTCTCAATAGCTACCAAGATAGGAGCTTTTAGGGTTTTTATAAAACAATTTTTAAACGATCAAGTTTTGTGTTATTCACACAAATTGCTAGTCAAGCGGCCTAAAGTATCGGTACCAAATCCCGCAAGCGGAACTTGAGCACCAAAACTTTTGGGCCACTTATAAATATAAGTTCAATGTTATAAGTTCAATGACCTATTAGTATTGCTCGACTAAGTACATCACTGTACTTACATCTGCAACCTATCAACCAGGTGGTCTTCCTGGAGGTTCATAGAGAAATCTAATCTTAGGTGAAGCTTCCCACTTAGATGCTTTCAGCGGTTATCTTCGCCGAACGTAGCTACTCTGCAATGCCGATAGACTCGACAACAGATACACCAGAGGTTCGTCCACCCCGGTCCTCTCGTACTAGGGGCAGCTTCCTTCAAATTTCTAACGATTGTGGAAGATAGGGACCGAACTGTCTCACGACGTTCTGAACCCAGCTCGCGTACCGCTTTAAATGGCGAACAGCCATACCCTTGGGACATTCTTCTGCCCCAGGATGCGACGAGCCGACATCGAGGTGCCAAACAGATCCGTCGATATGAACTCTTGGGATCTATAAGCCTGTTATCCCCGGCGTAACTTTTATCCGTTGAGCGGTATCGCATCCACATGCCAATACCGGATCACTTTCACCTGCTTTCGCACCTGCTCGACTTGTAGGTCTTGCAGTCAAGCTCTCTTATGCGAATACACTATCACGCTGATTTCCATCCAGCGCTAGAGAACCTTTGCGCGCCTCCGTTACTCTTTAGGAGGCATCCGCCCCAGATAAACTACCCATCAAACAATGTCCTCCGCTAGGATTAACTAGGCAAAGTTAGGGTCAAAATATAACAAGGGTGGTATCTCAAGGGTGACTGAGATGTCGCTAGCGCGACACCCTGATAACGTCTCCCACCTATCCTGCACGTATTATATTTCAACTCAATGTCAAACTATAGTAAAGCTGCACGGGGTCTTTCCGTCTTTCCACAATTAACTGGCATTTTTACCAGTTCTGCAATTTCACCGAGACTACGTTTGAGACAGTTCCCATACCATTACGCCATTCGTGCGGGTCAGAACTTACCTGACAAGGAATTTCGCTACCTTAGGACCGTTATAGTTACGGCCGCCGTTCACCAGGGCTTAGATTCAAGGCGTGAACCAATCCTCGTGACCTTCTGGCACTGGGCAGGCGTCAGCCCCTATACATACTCTTACGAGTTAGCAGAGACCTGTGTTTTTGGTAAACAGTTGCATGGGCACATTCGCTGCGGCCAACAAGCAAAAATCGAAATTCATGCTTATTGGCAAGGATTATCCCGAAGTTACTCCTGCTTTTTTGCCGAGTTCCTTAAACGTAGTTATCTCGATCACCTTAGTATACTCAACCCGTCCACCAGCGTTGGTTTGCGGTACGGAAACCTACAATTCTCGCTACCGAGGTTTTTCTTGTTAGACGAAATCATCGTAATCGCTCTGGCAAGCCAGAGTATTTTGCATTACTGCTCGCGAACATCAACAGATTTACTTGGAGATGCATAAACTTACAGCTTACACGTGAATTCATTAACACGCTACGATTATCCGTCCGAGTTACCCCTGAGCTAGCGCCACTTTCACGTTATAAATCCCTCCTTTTCTCAGCCGAAGCCTTAAAAAATTAGAATAAATATTGTTCCAGTATTGCTTGGGCGAATTGCAAGTTGTACAGGAATATTAACCTGTTGTCCATCGACTACGCCTTTCGGCCTCGCCTTAGGCCCGACTAACCCCAAGTCGATTAACGTTGCTTGGGAAACCTTGGACTTGCGGTGGAACGATTTTTCATCGTTCTTACGTTACTCATGCCAACATTTTCGCTTCCTGACGCTCCACAGAACCTTACAGTTCTACTTCAACGCTGACAGGAACGCTCCTCTACCACGACAGAAATATTTATCTGCCATCTATATCTTCGGTTATAGCTTTAGCCCCGTTGTATTTTCGGCGCAAAATCACATAGACCAGTGAGCTGTTACGCACTCTTTAAATGAATGGCTGCTTCTAAGCCAACATCCTGGTTGTATAAGTAATTCTACATCCTTTACCACTTAAGCTATATTAGGGACCTTAGATGATAGTCTGGGCTGTTTCCCTTTTGACAATGGCACTTAGCTGTCACTGTCTGACTCCTGTGAAAGTCACATGGGTATTCGAAGTTTATCAAGGTTTGGTAGACTTATTTCGTCCCCTAGTCTTAACAGAGCTCTACCCCCCATGCTATTAACACAAGGCTAGCCCTAAAGCTATTTCGAGGAGAACCAGCTATTGCCGAGTTCGATAGGAATTTCTCCGCTACCCACAGCTCATCCCACGCTTTTGCAACAACGTTGGGTTCGGTCCTTCTCCATCTGTTACGATAGATTCAACCTGGCCATGGGTGGCTCACTCGGTTTCGGGTCTAGTGCATGACACATAGTCGGATTATTCATCCTCGCTTTCACTATGACTTCGGGTATTACTCCCTTAATCAAGCGCCATACAGCTAACTCGTTGGCCCGTTCTACAAAAAGTACGCCGTCACACCGAAGTGCTCCGACTCTTTGGAAGTATAGAGTTTCAGATACTATTTCATCTCCCTAACAGGGATACTTTTCACCTTTCCCTCACGGTACTTGTTCACTATCGATCACCAAATCTATTTAGCCTTACGAGGTGGTCCTCGCAGATTCAAACCGGATTACACGTGTCCGATCCTACTCAGGAACATCCTACTTCGTTTACCTACTTTCGCATACGCGGCTATTACGCTCTATGGCGGCCCTTTCCAGGGTCCTTTTGCTAGTAAAATAAAAAAAGATGTTGGAGTCCTACAACCCCACAAGTCGAAACTCGTGGTTTGGGCTGATCCCTTTTCGCTCGCCACTACTAAGGGAATCGATTTTTCTTTATATTCCCTGGGTACTAAGATGTTTCAATTCCCCAGGTGATCCATCCCGCCAAGGCGGGATTCTCTGGACATGACTCCAGAGGGGTTACCCCATTCGGAAATCTACGGGTCAAAGCCTGCTTAACGGCTCACCGAAGCTTATCGCAGTTAGCTACGTCCTTCGTCGAAATTTGGTGTCAAGGCATTCACTCTATACTTTTGAGTAACTTATAACATTAATTGAGTCGTCCCGCTAAGCGGGACTAATCTAGGTGAACTTATATTAACTAGCAATTTGTATTAATAACAAACTACTAATCATTAAGATCGTTATAAATTTATATTATAATAAATTATAATTGTTTAAAATTGTTTAATTGTTCCGATTTATCAATGATCGCATTTTTTTGCTAAAAAATTTAAAAAAAGTGCGTACCTTTTGTACACACTCTTCCGACCTAAAAATCACGTATTTTTACGTTTTCGAACGAAAGATTATGTACAAGTTTTTTGGCATAAAGATGTTAATATTCAAACTTTAGCTATAGGATTATATATAATGGCAAATTTAAAGTCAAGAACTTTTTAAAAAATTCCCAAAGGGCTTAAAAATGCCTGAATTGTTGAATCCAGAGTCCCTGTTACTATTAATAAAGAGGTTATAAATATGCCAATTCCTATTAATAAATAAAGCGTATAAGTACCCCCAGCTCCAAAATACGTTTCTGCAAAACCGATACTCCCAGTGAAATCCTTAATCTTAGTCCTATATATAATAAAGATAAAAGAAAGTGGAAACCCAATTAGTGCGACCAAAATTTTATTCATAAAAATTTATTAATATCAACAGGTATTCTAGCATAGTTCCAACAAACCTCCCGGGCTTCTGTCAACCTTAATATATATATAATAAGGTAAAACTTTTGCACGTTTAGTAAAAAAAAAGTAAATTGGATTAGGTTTGTATTTTAAATATTATGGAACAAGGACACAAAGCTTTCTATAAAAAGAAATGGTTTAAATTCGGCTTAATTGCAGCTGTTATTGCTGCAATAGCTTATTTTACATTTTTCCAGGGTGAAGAGGAAAAATACGTTTTAGCACAAGCTACAAAAGGAGATATCATACAAACTGTTTCCGTTACAGGAAGCCTTAAAGCTGATCCTTCATTGGATCTTCATTTTCAAAAAACAGGTACTATTGAAGAGATATTTGTTGAAGAAGGAGAGAAAATTTCAAAAGGTGATTTACTGGCGGCTCTTGAAAACGAAACTTTATCATTAGAAGTAGCAAGAATGCAGGCTAACCTTGATTATTCAATTGCTCAATACAATCAAACTCAGGCAGGAGCAAAAGCTGAAGAAATATTAATTGCTGAGGCAAATTTACTAAGTGCCCAGGCTTCATTAGCTGCTGCAGAAGTTGAACTTACAAATACAAGGTCTATAAACGATTTAAATGTTGACTTGGCTGAAATTGCGCTTGATAAAGCTCAAAAAGATTACGACAATACGGTTGATTTAGCTGAAAAAGAAATCGAAAAATTAAATCTGGACGGCGACAACACTCAGACTATTGCGCTAGAAAGTGCTTACAATAGCGCAAAGCTTCAAATAGATTCTCTTTTAACTGAGTTACAAGACGCGTTATTTTTAGCACAAGAAATTATAGGAATAAGAGGTTCAGGTTATTTTTATCTTTCATCAATAACTAAAAACTCAATTCAATTTGCTTACCATGATCCGGCTGAAACTGATTACCAAAATGCACTTACTGCATTTCAGGCATTAAGTTCAGATCCTACACATGATGAAATGGATTTATTAATTCAAACAGCTAATGAAGCTGGCAATAGCATGTCTTTACTGTTGTCTCAAATTGGAATCGCTCTTGAAAACTTAGCTATTAGTAGAGCTGACTTAAATGCTCTGATTCTTGATATTTCAAATCAATCTGCAAAATTATCAGCTTCGGCATTAAAACTGGTTGATACAAAATTAACAATTCTTACTTTAACAACTGGTTCAGTTCAAGACGTTGAAATTTTAAAACTTTCATATCAGGTTCAGATAGATCAAGCTGAAGCTGCATTACAACAAGCAGAACACAATCTTGATCAGGCAGAATTAAATACAGAAATTATCAAACAAAACGCAGAAGCCTTCGTTGCACTTAAAGATGCTGCTTATGAATCAGCAAAAGCTACTTTAAGCCTGAAACGATCACCTGCTCGATCTGTTGACCTTGCTCCCCTTTCAGCACAAATTTCACAAGCTAAAATTGCATTGCAGATTGCTAATAATTCATTAGGAGACAGTAAATTATACGCTCCAATCAATGGAGTTATTACATTTATATATGGAAAAGTAGGTGGAAATATAGCATTAACAGAAACTTCTTTATCGCCTTTCTTATCAATGCAGGCTGATAATTTAATTGTTGAAGCAAATGTGCCTGAAACTGATGTAGTTAAACTAAAAGTTGGTGATGAAGTAGAAATGACTATTGATGCGTTCGATTTCACTGAAAAACTACTTGGCTCAGTTATATATATTGATCCTGCTGAAACTGTTATTCAGGGTGTTGTTTATTACGAAATTAAAACAGCTTTTGATATTGAAGACCCAAGGCTTAAATCAGGTATGACAGCAAACCTTGAAATAATCACAGATAAAAAAGAAGATGTTTTGATAATCCCAACAAGAGCAATAAAATACGAAGACAGCTTAAGATATGTTGAAGTTTTAAATAATGGAGAGCCAAAAAAAGTTCAAATTAAAACCGGTCTAGAAAGTGATCAGTTTGTTGAAATTACAGATGGATTAAAAGAAGGGGATAAAATAATTACATTTGTTAAATAACCAGACACGTAGCGAAGCGAAGTGTCCTTCCCATTATGAATAAAAAAAAAGAACCTTTATTGTATGCGCAAGGTCTAAAAAAGACCTATACAACCGGCACTGTTAAAACCGAGGTTCTTAAAGGTGCTGATGTTGAAATTCACGCAGGTGAATTTGTAACAATCATGGGACATTCAGGTAGCGGTAAATCAACTTTAATGCACATTCTGGGCTTTTTAGATGCACCAGATGAAGGGAAATATGTTTTTGAAGGAAAAGACACCTCAAAGTTTGATGATGATCAATTAGCAGAAATTAGAAACAAGAAAATAGGATTTGTATTTCAGTCTTTTAATTTACTTCCACGAACTTCAGCTTTAGACAATGTTAGATTGCCGATGATTTATGCAGGAGTTCCAGAAAAAGAACAAATAATAAAAGCTACAAAAGCATTAGAATCAGTTGGATTAGGTCATCGATTAAATAATTTATCTAATGAACTTTCAGGTGGTGAACAACAAAGAGTTGCAGTCGCAAGGGCTTTAGTAAATAATCCAAGCTTAATCCTGGCAGACGAACCAACAGGAAACCTTGATAGTGCTTCAACAAAAGAAATGATGAAGGTCTTTGACGAACTTAATAAAAAAGGTCACACACTTGTAATTGTAACCCATGAAGATAACGTTGCTTCACATGCTCATAGAACAATAGAAATACATGACGGTGTTTGCAAAAGATCATAACACTAAAGTTCGTATCTGATGAATATTTTTCTTACCATAAAACTTGCGATTCGCGGACTTCTTGTTAACAAGATGCGCGCTGCTTTGACTTTACTTGGAATTATAATAGGAGTTTCAGGAATAATTATAATTGTTTCAGTTGGAGGTGGCGCACAATCACTTATTTTAAATCAGGTTAAATCAGTCGGAACTAATTTAATTGCAATTTTACCTGGAGGTGGCGACGAAGGCGAGCCTCCTGCAGCAATGTTTGGAATAGTAGTAACTACTTTAAAAAGCGAAGATATCTTAGCTTTAAAAGATATACCTCATGTACAAGCTGTTTCCGGTTACAATAATACAGTAGATAAAATTCTATATGAAAATAGAAAAACTGAAACAACTATAAATGGTGTTTTTTCTGAATATCCAGTTGTTGAAGACGTAATAATTGAAAATGGGAGATTTTTTAATAATTCAGAAGAGGCCTCTTTAGCTAAAGTTGTAGTTCTTGGACACGAAATCAAAAAAACCTTATTTGGCGAAACAAATCCTATTGGAGAAAAAGTAAAAATTAAAAATCACTCTTTTAATGTTATTGGATATTTTAATGAAAGAGGAGCAACGGGATTCAGCAATTCAGATAACGAAATTTACATACCAAACAATACAATGCGAAAGCTAATTCTTGGTGTAAATCATATTGCAATGGGTCGTGTTAAAATTGATGAAGCTGAAAATGTTGCTCAGGCATTGGAATCAATAAAAATTACTTTAAGAGCAAGGCATGGGATTGGCCCTGGAGAAGACAATGATTTTACTGCTCAAAGCCAGGCACAGGGATTAGAAATTATAACAAATATAACCGGAAGTATTACCCTGTTTTTGACAGCTATTGCTGCAATCGCGTTAATTGTAGGTGGAATTGGAATTATGAATGTTATGTATATTTCAGTTACTGAAAGAACTCGCGAAATCGGATTAAGAAAGGCACTTGGAGCTCAAAGAAAAGATATATTAAATCAATTTTTAATTGAAGCTGTGGCAATTACAGGTCTGGGTGGTTTAATCGGGATATTAATTGGAATTGTTATTTCATTACTAGTAGCCTTAGTAATTCAAAGTTTAGGATATTCCTGGGATTTCATTGTTAATTTACAGGCAATTGTAGTTGCAGCAGGAGTGATTGGTGCAATTGGAATCATATTTGGATATTATCCTGCAAAAGCTGCCTCACAAAAACGCGCAATCGAAGCATTACGTTATGAATAATTATGATATTAAAAGATGAACTAAAATTAGTTTTCGACCTTGCTGTTCAGGGCCTTAAAACAAATAAAGGTCGTACGGGCCTGACTGTTCTTGGAGTTGTAATCGGAATAGCAACAATTGTTATAGTTTTATCTGCAGGTCGCGGATTAGAACAATTTGTGTTTGATCAGATTGATAGTTTTGGTGGAGATACAATTGAAGTTGAAATTAAAATTCCAAATGTATCAGATACAGAAATGGTATCAGCTTTTGTTGGAGGAGCAGAGGTTACTACACTTAAACTTGAAGATTTTGAAGCATTAAAAAAACTTCCCAATGTGGATAATTATTATGCCGGTGTTTTAGGCCAATTTAAAAGTGTTTATAAAAATAAATCCAAAACATCAACAATCTTTGGAGTAAATGCAGCATTTATTGATATTGATAGAGATATGAAAATTGCAGAAGGCAGATTTTATACTGAAAGAGAAGATAAATCTCAAGCAAGAGTAGTTGTATTGGGTACGGAAATTAAAGATGATTTATTTGGAAACGAAAATGCAATTGGCAAAACAATAAAAATTAATCAGGTAAGTTTTAAAGTGATTGGCATTGCTGAACCAAGAGGCAATGTCTTTTATTTTAACTTTGACGAGATGATCTACACTCCCCTGCGCACAGCCCAAAAACAGCTTCTAGGTATTGACCATGTTTTATATGGATTTGTAACTTTAGTTGATACAGACAAAACTGATGAAACTGTTCAGGATATTAATTTATTAATGAGCCAGCGTCATGATTTACCACCAAATGATATTAACAAATATGATTTTAGAACAACTTCAATGAAAGAAGCTCAGGAAATAATCGGAACAATAACTTTTGGTATGACATTACTTGTACTTGCAATTGCAGGCATTTCATTATTAGTAGGAGGTGTTGGAATCATGAATATAATGTATTTGAGCGTAATGGAAAGAACACGCGAAATAGGACTACGTAAATCGCTTGGAGCTACAAATAGAGTGATTAAAGCTCAATTTTTAGCAGAATCAATTGTGATTACTGCAATAGGCGGTGTTGCTGGAATTGTTTTAGGAAGCATAATCGTTTTACTATTTGATATAGGTGCAAAATTGCAGGGCTTTGATTTTGGGATGACAGTAACTTTAGATGCAATTGTAGTTGGATTTGCCTCAGCAATAATCTTTGGAATTTTATTTGGACTCTACCCTGCCCGAAAAGCCGCAGAATTGAAACCAGTGGATGCTTTGAGGTTTGAATAAGGAAAAGAACGCTTCGCTCGCCTACCGGCTCGCTCCAAAGAGTCGTTTGCTTTGCAAACGCCTCCGATGGTGGGCTTGCGTGGATTTGAACCACGGACCTCGTCGTTATCAGCGACGCGCTCTAACCAACTGAGCTACAAGCCCATAATAATTGATAACTAGTAATAAGAAATTTATAACAGCTCGATCATTTTGCCAAAATATCAGCTTATTTGCAAGTAGATTTTCTTAGATGTATATTAATTGTAATTACTAAATTTATCTTACATTTATGATTTTAAAATGGATCCGTAAAGAAAAACAAAAAATATTCATTGTTGGTATTTTGGTACTTTGGGCTGCTGTT
>JAUVDZ010000134.1 GCA_030595015.1 Candidatus Peregrinibacteria bacterium
GTATCAAGTAGTGTTAAAAAACCTTTTCGCTTAGCCAATCCTCCGGCCAATAGCACAATTTTTCTGTTCTTTGCTTTGGCTTTGATTTCTTTGACGACTGAATAATTAGTATCTGGCGCAGAGTTATCAGCTACATCAGGGAAAACCATCACCTTTTTCTTATCTCCAACAATTCTTTGCAAGGCTGCGTCTATTCCTTCATCGAGAACTGCTACCCCCGTACAGTCATTAGATTTGAAAATCTTAGCGGTCATTTCACGAAGTTTCTGTCGTAATTTGTTAACACTTTTTACCCGCAGATAACTTGGATGAAAATAAATACCGGACCAAGCAAATGGGAAAATTTTTTTATGAATAATTGGGAACAATAAAATATTCAAATAACTGTCCAGCCAAAGAAAAAAAACAAGATCTGGCTTTATATCTTTAAGAGTGGCTTTAACATTTAGCCATCTCTTGCAGGTTGTGAGCAAAGACCCGACAAAATGAATCGGAAAACTTAAGGGAGGTATTTCACGGCAACTGAATATTTCTATTTGATCCGATGTTAATTTTTTTTCATTTTTCCACTCGGCCATTTCGCTGACAGCCGGCGAAAGAGCAAGAACTTTGTGACCCTGATCGATGGCAATTTCACAAAACAACTTAAAGTATGTTGGGTGGTGCCCGGCCCAAAGGGTATCTACAATAGCTATTGTTTTTTTCATCAATCTAACATTATATTGATAGCTTGCTTAACAAGTTTTCTGTTCATGAATATACCATCTATTTGCAAAATTTCATTGGGGGAGATTCTTGCCCGGAGGGCATAACCATAATCAACAAGAACAAAATTCTGCTCATCCAAAAAATTCATTAACTCCCACAGAGGCGGTTGTCCAACGTAAAATTCCTTAAAAGATAACTCAACGACAAGATACTTTGTTTTACCGAGAGTGTCTGTGCCACTCCTGAGAACGTTTAACTCATATCCCTGGACATCAAGTTTAATTAAATCAGGAACAGACAGATCGTTTTGCTGATAGATTTCATCAAGCCTGTTAATTAAAACGATTTCGCTGTCATCATTAAAACTACCGGGAAAGTAATCATGTTGGGCTCTGCTTGCATTAAGCAAAGAAGCGGAGGGAGAGCCGCCGGAGAGTTTCATTTTGCCCTGATCTTCACCCAGAGCACACTGAAAAATACATTTCTCTGCATCACCTAAATCAAGATCTTCAAGGGTGTCCTGCAAATCACTCTGTGGTTCGAAAAGCACAACCTGTTCCAAGTCAACTATCTGACTTAAAACGTAGGACCATTGCCCCTTATTGGCACCAATGTCACAAACAATTTTAGGGTTTATATACTTTGTGACGACCTTTACAGTTTCAAAACAGTCAATATATCGGAAAATATCAGCTTTGCAGTTTCTGAATTCAATACGTTCAGAAAAAAGGTTAAACTTTCTTGATAAAAACCTGAATAGCCGCAAGATAAATTTTTTCATAAATTTGAGAGGAAACAGTTAAATTATGGATATACATATTTTATGTATGATCAATTTTTTCTTTCATGTAGGGACGTTCTAAACAAGCGAATATCAGCAAAACTATCTATGCATTCTGCAATTTTTTCTTTTGACCAATTCCACCATTTTGAATCGATCAGGACGTTGACTTGATCTTTAGAGAACCTGTATCTGATAATTTTAGCCGGGTTGCCACCCACAATAGCATAGGGGGGGACATCTTTGGTTACTACGGTTCCGGTCGCAACAATGGCCCCTGTTTCAATGGTTATATTGCCAGGTATGATGACGTTTGCCCCAACCCATACATCATTTTTAATAATTGTTTTTGGAATTTTATCGTTGAAAATTTTGTCGTTTCTAAAAAAACAGGCACACCCCTCATTATTATTTGAATAAAACACCGGGTGAGTCGAGACAAAACCACGGGCTGGATGCGGACCAAGACCGATAATTACATTTGGACCGATGGAACAGTATTTCCCAATAGCGCAATTCGATATCTTGGAATTTACAGATATATAACTGTGATCGCTAATTGAGCAATTTTGCAAAGAGACACCAACCAAAACAGAAACATATTTCCCAAGTTCCACATTATTAATGTCGGCCTTCTTTAAAACACAGGTGGGATATTTATCTCTTAGGTCTTTAAGTTTAACCTCTTGCAAGTAAAATCTCTTACATTCAGTTATAAAGTTATTAAATATTTTTAAAAAACAGATTATGTCCATTTATCATGTATTGAGAAAGATTAAAATCATACTACTTTAACTACTCTTTTCAACAGCCCCAGACAGAGCCTCCTGCAATGAAAGCTTTGGAAAAATATCCACATAACTATTTTGGTCATAGTTACAGTTAAATATAGCTCCGTGTAATTTATATAATGCCTTGTATTTTCTGAATATATAAGCATGTCTTCTCATCTGAAATTCAGAGTCGGCAAATGCCACTTTTGATAAATCTGCTGGAATTTTGTGGTCTGCCTTTCTATTATAGAAATAATTGAAAACTCCGTTAAACCAGTCATGGTCAAAACCAAGCAGATAAATTTTTTTAAAGCCAAAAAAGATTGCCATCATTAAGGCTGTTTCAGAAACAGACCACACTCTTGGCAAGTTAGTATGGTCTATTTCTTTAATTTTACCCTCATCCCAAGGGGAATACCCGCACCACATAATCTCTCTGGAGGTAAATAACTCATAATTGTCTATATATTCTTTATCACGAATATCCATTATTATTTTGGTTGCTGATGGTAGTCGTGCGTTCATATCGCTTAACCACTCAATATATTTCTCGTTTCCATGGAGATGAGC
>JAUVDZ010000018.1 GCA_030595015.1 Candidatus Peregrinibacteria bacterium
CCAGAAACCATGAATTCATACATGAAAGCAATTACAGAGTATCTAGAGTATTATAATAATGAAAGACTACATCTCGGAATTAATAAAAAAACACCGTCACAAATTATCAGTGAGTGTTCACAAGCTATTGACTAGAAAACGACCGTTGATCTCTGTTTTATTGTTGAAATAAAACAGAAAGCGCTGGAGCAAAACTTGTAAGAATAAGAGAAATAATTGCTAGTAATCCTACAACTTGTACTACTTTTTTTTGTCCTTTTTTAAGAGCCATAATTATTGAGTTGTTAAGTCACCTGTTACTGTAATGAATTGTGAAGAAACGTCAACTACATTTTGTGCATCAGAAACTTCTAATACTACTTCATATGAGCCTGATTCTTCATAAATATGTGTTGGTTTATTTTGTGTTGATGTCTCCCCATCCCCAAAATCCCATCTATATTTGGCGATTGTTCCAGTAGAGCAAGATGGAGTAAACACAAGAGTTAAAGGAGCTCTTCCTTCTAATTTAGAAGGTACAAAACAAGATTTAAGTGGAACCTGTCTTACACTAATTAGTACATCAATTTCAGCTTCTTTGTTGTCATCAGTTCTAACTTTAACTGTAGCTGTGAAATTACCAATTTGAGTATATTTATAAGTTACTGTTCCAACATCGCTTCTTCTTGGAGAACCATCCCCGAAATCCCATTCATAACTTACAATTTGACCATCTGCATATACAGATCCGGTTGCATCAAATTCAACTGTTAACGGAACAACTCCTGAGACTGGCACTGCAATCAATGAAGGTTGCAACCCTGGTGATTCTGCCTTAACTAATAATGTTTCTTTACCTTCAGATCCAGCTGAATCAACTACAACTAAAGTAACAGTGTAATTACCAGGTGAATTAAATGTATAAGAAGTAGTCTCGCCTACTGAATCATATGATCCATCTCCATCAAAATCCCATTTATAATCAACTATATCATTATCAGGATCTGTACTCTTTGTTGCATCAAAAGTAACTTCAAAAGGTGCAACACCTGAAATTGAAATATCACCTGCGCTTTCTTTAGCAGGCACTGTTAATAATACAGCTTCGGGCGCTGAAGGAGAAACTTCAACTTCAACTAATAATTCAGCTTTTGCAGCTTTGTTCTCTTCATCAATCACCGTTAATACTACTTTATATGTACCTTCTACTTTAAATGCATGTTGTGCTGTTCTTGTACGTGCTTTTGAAGATCCATCTCCAAAATCCCATTCATAATTTGTGATATCTCCTGAAGGACTTGTAGATTGAGAAGCATCAAAAGTATAAGTTTTATTTAAATAATATTCTCCATCATCAGAGTTTAAAACTCCAATTAAAGCTCTTGGTAAATTACTACCTGCAACTTCAATTGTTTCTTCTGCTATAGCAAAGTCTCCTTTTTGATTTGTTACACGTAAACTAACTGTATAAGTACCCAACTGTTCAAATGTATATTCGTACGTCACTTCACCTTCTTCATATCCCTGACCATCAATTTGCCAAGCATATTCTTTAATAGATCCATCTGGATCAACTGATTGAGAAGCATCAAATAAAACAGTTAAAGGTGCATTCCCTTCAGTAAAATCAGCTTCGATTATTGCAGTTACTTTTTCGTCTGCAATTGTAACTAAATGTTCAAGAGTTTCTGTAGATTCGTCTCCTGAAGTTTTATTTTTAAATGTAAGGATTAACCTCACATCATATCTTCCATCCCCTTTTCTATCATAATTGTGCGTTTCAACGCTTGTCCCAGGACCAGATTCGCCATCTCCAAAATCCCAGAAATAAGAAATCACATCATAACTTCTTTTATCATAAGCAAGATTTGAAGCATCAAAAGTAATTTCAACTGGTGCTGTTAAATTAATTGTTTCTTCTGGCTGAGTAATAATTCCTGTTGGTCTAGGATCCGAAGGAATTTGTTGAGAACTCAAATAAAACCAGGATCCAACCCATAAAGTAATAAGAACAACCAAAATTCCGAATGAACTTCCAGCTAAAATCCAACCATTTTTCTTTGCAAATTTATCATCTTTTCTTGCCATCAAAGCTTTAAATACGCCACCAATCGACATAATAAATGCAATAAATGCACCAATTCCAAAGAATAAATTAACAATCATAACCAACGTATTGATTAATTGTTGTTGATTTACCCCAAGGGCTTTTGCTATTTCGCTTGATCCACTACTTGCTGTTCCGACAAATACAAAAATTAAAACTAATAATAAAATTGTTCCGCATCCAAATGTTCCTCCGCATCCAAGCATTAACTTTTTATTTCGTATTCGTTCTTTTTGAATTAATTCTTCTTTAGTTAGAACTTTTGCAACTGGCTTCGGTACTGCTGCAGGCTTTACTGCTGCAGATGCAGGCACAGGCGCTCCTGTTGGAGGCGGTGCAGCTGCAGGTTGCGCTGGTTGAGCAGTTGGCACAGCAGGTGCTGGTTGTTGCGGAGAGCTCGCTTTGCTCGCTCCAGCAGACTCTGTCCCAAAATTAGAAGGTTGATTTGTAGGTTGGTTTGTATCTACCATGTTAATCTTTTTTTAATGAAAGCTTATAAAGGCTTAAACTTATAATACCAAATAAAAATATGCTTACAAGGAAAGCAGGAATTTGTCCATTGCCTAGTGATTCAAATATATTCACGCTTAAAGCCTGAATTGGTTCATCAAAGACAATATTTACTTCTTTGATATCCATTTCTCCGTCTTTTCCATAAACAGTCAATCTTAATTTAGTTTTTTCTGATTCATCGTTAAATGTAGTTGTATATGTTCCTGCCCTTGAAGTTACATAATCCTCATCATCAGCTTTTCGACCATTGTTATCGGTATCAACATATACATTATTATCAAAAACATATTTTTCTATTAATCCTTCTGAAATCGCAAAATCAAAACTAACTTCATCAAATTCTCCTTCTAAATGAATAGCATTGTCATCAGGATCAACTTCAGGATCTGTATCAAAATCAGCTTTTACACTTTTGATTGTAATAACTTTTTCCAATCCTTCCGGTACATCACCCTGAACATTCACAAATTTAACTAATTCAGAAACATTATTATAGTTATCTGTAACTTGTAATTTAACTCTATAGATTCCAGGATTTTCAAAAACCCATATCGGATTTCGTTCTTCTGATTCTATATCATCATCTCCTTCAAAATTATCACTTAAATCGAAATCCCATGAATATGAATCAATTACTGCTCCTGCATATGTATCAGCCATTGATTTATTTATAAATCCAACTTTATTATCTTCAATCTGGATATAACTAAAATCAACACTTGGCACATTTGCATTTGTATCAACATAAATCTTCACAGGCAAAGAAATTGCTTCTGCAAAGTTATCATCAACTACTTTTAACTTTACTGTAACTCCATCTAAATTAGGCTCAAGATATGTATAAGAAATTGTAGACTTTGTTGTTGCTTCATTATTCCCGAATCCATCACCTTCAAAATCCCAAATATAACTTACGATTCTTCCATCATTATCATATGAACTTGAAGTAAAATTCACAACTTCGTTTGTTAATACGCTTGAACGATCAACACTAAAACTTGAAACAGGAATGTCGTTTGGTCCATTAATAACTGTAACTGTTGGTAAAACATTTTCATCTAAAATGTCAGTAGCTTCGATAGTGAAATTTTCCTGATCAGTCATTTGAAGACCAAATTTATAATTTACTAAATCACCTTCAACGCCTCTTGTTCCAATAGTTATAAGCGCCTGTGGATGCTGAGTAATTGTATGACCCATTGTAGTTTGTGGATCTTTTTCATTGTAATACCACCATAAATATTTAACGATTTGACCATCAGGATCTTTTGCTCCAATTGCCTCCAACTTAACTCTTGTTGGAGTCATCAAATCACTTTCCTGAGGGATCGCAGTAAATGCCTGCATTACAGGAAGCTCTCCAACTACATCAAAATTAATATCAGCAATTGAACTCTTAGATAAATCATCTTTATCTGAAACTTTCAAAGACGCATGGTAATATCCAGCTTCTTTTGGACTTAAATCAGAATACGTATGAGTTGTTATTTTTTCTGTGGACCTTATAGTGTCTCCAAAATCCCATTGATATCGAAGTCCGCGACCTGTCCCATCTACATTTAATGAACTGCTCCCGTCAAATTGAATAACTGATTTTCTATTCACTTTAATTGGTGATGAAAAATCATAAATATCAACGCCATCAATTTTAACTGACATTACAGCCAATGGTTGATTAGCTTCACCGACAACAATTCTTCGTTTAATTGTATTTTCATTATTTTCTCTGTCAAATACTGTTAATTTAACATCGTAAGTACCGGCTGCAGTATAAATATGACTAACGTCTGATCTTCCACCTATCATATCTCCTGAAACTTCATCAGAAGAGTCGCCGAATTTCCATTCATAGGCAACAGCATTTTCAGAAAGTCCAATAAAGTTAATCACAGCCTCATTATTGCTATCAAGAATTCCTGCTGCCTGCGCTAAATCGCCAAAGGCCACATCAAGAATACTATCTACTTTTAGAATTTGTTCATGAGGAATTCCTGGATTTTCAAGTTCATTAACATCATTAACCTGTAAAGTAATTCTGTAATCCCCTGTTCTATAAAACTTAACATAAGTCCGTTGTTTAATAGCTCCATCAGGATCAAATTCTCCACTTATAGGATCTATAAAATCATAATCTTCATTTACTGCAGTCACCTTCCATTTATATGTATACAATCCTGTTTCCATGTTCCCATCAGGATCATAACTCTGCCCACCATCTAATAAATATATATGTGGTTTGCTTGAATCAGGATTGCTATAAACAAATTTTGCTTCAGGCGGTTCTGATTCGATTGTTAAAATACTGTTATCTGTCGCAACATTTCCTAAATTATCTGTAACTCTTAAATTTACATTATAAATACCCGGGCTTTCAAAATCCTGAGTAAAGCTTTCAGTACTTTCTTCTGCTGAATATTTCAATTGAGAATTACTTATTTGCCAATCATATCCAGTAATTTGACCTCCATCTGATGAAGAATTACCAGCATCAAAAGTGATATCTTCATTAATTCTGGCTACACTACCAGGCAACATCTCAACTCTTGCTGCAGGAGAATCAACTACTACTTCAAATACTTTTCTATCTCTGATTCCACGGGAATCTTCAACTTCAATTACAACAGGATATGTTCCTTCATCACCGTAATAATGAGTCTGAACATCCTGTGCAACCATTTCTCCGTATATTTTATCGCTTCCGTCACCGAACTCCCAACCGATTGTCTGGATATAAGTTTCACCAGCTTCCTGTTGTTGTTCAGATTGAAATCCGCCTCTTGTTTCAGAAGCATCAAAAGTAATTCCAATGTCCCGTGCTTCAGTTAATGTTACGTTTAATCTATTTTTATCAAGGATAAGGAATCCATCTTTGTAGAAGCTCATATATCCAAGATATCTTTCACCAACAGATACCTGTAAATTAATTTGAGATGCTGGGGGTTTGATTGTTATATTTTGATAGGCGATACCAGAAGCAATTGAATTTTCTGAATCACCACTAATTTTTAATTTAATTATATAAGAACCGGTTTTTTTATAAACATGAGAAGTTGCAAACTTGCCTTCAACTGTTGTTCCATCTCCGAAATCCCATTCAAGATCAGTTTCGCTAATACTTTCAAAATCAGGTCTAACTGATTTTAATGCATCAACATTTACGATTAATGGAGCATTGCCTGTATTAACATCTGTAGTAATAACTGCAGCTACGAATTGAATATTCTGAACAACCTGATGAAGTTCATTCAAAGCTTCAAGAGCATCAACGACTTTTACACTGGTTGGAATATCAAATGCAGTTGGGATTAATAACTCAACAGCATCATAAGCTCTGTTATAAGTAACACCAAAGTCTGTTTCGGCAGTTGTAACTAATCCTGATTCTTCAATTTGGCTTTTTAAAGATTCCAAATCATCTAAAATGTTTTCAATTTTACCTGCAAAGTCCAATAAATTTGCTCTCCAGATACTTTCTCCTTCCGGACCAGCCTCAGTTAAATAATTATCAATATCTATTTGAAGTGCTGCACTTTCATCAATCCACCAGAAAGTCCAATCATCTACCAATTGTAATTGAGATTGTCTTAAGAAAATATCTACATAATCTTCTACTTCTCTTGCTGCTTCTGAAGTTCTGCTTAAATCTCCTGCTGCCGCATCAATGTTTTGAAGAGCCCGCTTAATATCTCCTAAATAAACATGTAATTGTTCAGCACTATCAACATAAGGCACTGAAATCAAATCTCCCAGCGCATTATTTACATCTACATAATGTGCATATTGAGTTGCCAGATCTCTTGCAGCTCTTTCTACCTGATTTGCAGCTGCAAAGAATAATCTTCTAACACTTTGACTTTGATCGCCAGTTAGCTCGCTTGGAGCCGAACCAGACAATGTTGTTTCGATTCCAATATTTGCATCGGTCCCTTCCCCTACTCCTCTAATCACTGTGTTAACTAAAGCAAATGAAGCAAGGATGATTATAATACCAATCACTGCATACATTACTGTTTTCTTTCCTTTTGTTGTTTGTTCTTCTGCGCCTCCTGCAATTACATACATAAATCCGCCGTAAATCACCATAATCACTGCAACTAATCCAAGAAAGCCAAGTACAAAGTTCACAGCATTAACAACAAAATCTCTTAAATTGGATTGTTGGGTTAATGTTGGATCATATCCTTCAGCACTTGGTGGTTGAAGTCCTCCCTGAAACTGAGTAAAAGTTGTTGTTTCCTGACCTCCACATGAGAAGAATCCACCAGTTGATTTTGCTAATTCTGAACAAAGATCTGCGCTCGCAGTTTGTGCAGAAACAAAAAATGTCGCAATGAATGCGATAACGAATATTAGTCCTATGTATTTGCTTATTTTTTTCATGATTTTTATATTTATTTTTCTATATATTATAGCAGATAACTGCTTATTTTTCAATAGTGTAAGCCTAAATTCCGGGTTCTAGTTGAATAACTGTATTTACCAATGCAAATGCACCTAATCCCAAAACCATAGCAATAACGGCTCCAGTAAGCACTTTTTTGGCAGTTTGAGTTTTTTCATCATTTCCGGATGCTGTTACATACAGGAATCCACCGTACATTGAAGCGATAAATGCCGAAATTCCGATAAATGCTGATGCAAAATTTGTAAATTTAACTAGTAATAAAATACCCTGACTAATATTTGGAATTTTTGCCCCTTTATCAGGGAATATGAAATCCTGAACTACAAATTCAGCGATTCCAATAATAAACAGACCAACTACAAGCCATGTAATTTGTTTCTTAACTTTCGTTTGCTCTTCTTCGTTTCCTGCTGCAAAAATCAATCTAAATCCTGCAACTATCAGCATAAACACAGCTAAAACACCCGTTATCATCATTGCAATATTATAAAATCCCTTAACTTGCTCTGTTCCCCTATTTGCTGCTGCCTGAGCTGCTGATTCAGAACTATAAACTTCGCCTTCGAGTCCAAAAAATACATTTTTAACAAGATAATCCGCTACCATAATCATTACAACTCCGGCTGCAAGCATAATCATCTGTTCTTTCATTTTCGGATATACATCATCAATCTTCTTTCTGGCTAAAATAAGCCTTCCACCAGTGATGATAATCATAATTACCGCTATTGATCCAATCAAAAATTTAAAGAAATCAAGGGTAAAATAAACTGCACTGGTAAGATTTGAAACTCCGGGTTTATTCGTTGCCTGACCATGAGGAGCCGTATCGTATGTAGGAAGCTGGGTTGTATCTTCAATCACATCAAGGTAACCATCAAATTGAGCATTAGCCTGCTGATTCATAGCAATATTTACTGACAGAACCAGTAAAGTCAGGATTAATGTGAAAACCAATGATGTTAAGAATTTTTGTATTTTCATAATTTTTATGGATTGAATTGGCCAGCAATTACTGTACTTACAATTGCAAATGCACCATAGATTAGTACCATCCCTACAACAGTAAGCATTATGAGTTTTTTTGCTTTTGTCATTTGCTCTTCTTTACCTCCGGATGTTGCATACATAATCGCACCTACAATCAGCATAAAGATTGAGATAGGGGCAACTATAAACACAGCAGCATTTGTAAATCCAACCATTTCCTGAACAGCCAATGAAGGATTAATAGCAGGAGCCAGTCCTGCAGAAGTATATTTAGAAGGATCAACAATATATAAAACTTTATCAACAACTGTGCTTGCCAAAATGATTAATAGCAAACCAAGTGAGGTGTAAATCAAATTCTTTTTATCAATAGTCACACTTTCTTCACTTCCAGCCAGACCAATTAATCTAATTCCATTTCTTACAAACATAAATACTGCAATACCTCCAATAATATATTTAACAAAAGTTATCAAAATCCTTGTTTCCCGTTTAAAAATTGCTGCCTGTGAAATTATATTTCCAGGATCTTTTAAAAATCCACCATCAGCACATTCAGTTTGACCCGGAATACACGCAACAGACATGACCTTAGCCAATTCATCACCAAAGCCAATAAGAACCAACCCAATTATTCCGTACATAATCGCGTTTTTTTGCTTTGTAATCACATCCTCACTACCCTGTGAAATAATCAATTTAATAGCTGAAACTATGATAAACAGAACAGCCACAGAACCAATTATGAGCTTTAGATTTTTTACAATTCCATTTACAAACTCGTTTAACATACCAGTCGGCGAAGTGCTTTTTAACTGCGGAAAGTTAGTGTAATTACTCCCATCTAAAGGGATATAAATATAATCATCTTTATAAGCTTCAGGATTTTTTGCCGGAACTATCGTTGTTGGGGATGTTGGAGATTTCACCGTCTTACTAACGTCGGCGTTTTCACCTTCGGTTGTTCCTGAAGGTGTTCCTCCGGTCGGATCTCCAGTTATATTAGTTTGTGCATATGAAATCGGAGCAAGCAAAGCCAAAACAATTCCAACCAGAATCAAGAATGTTGCGAATTCTTTTAAAAATTTACTGATTTTGTTTTGTTTTTGTTTCATTAAAATTTCTTTTTGAATGTAACCTTGTATTCCTTCGCATATGCATCCATTTGTGCCTTAACGTCTCTGTCTACTTTATTTACTGTTTGTTTTCTTACAGCAAGATCGTTCGTAGTCTTTGCTGTATTTAATTGATTATCAGCACTTTTTAATTTATTATATGCTGTTTTATATTTTTTTGAATGTCTCATCGCAAGTGGATGTGTTGCCCTTGAATCTTTTTTCTTTGCGAATTCTAATAATTTCTTCTTCAAATACGCAACTTTTCTAATATTAGTTTCTAACTTTGATTTTTTTCTATTATTTTCAAAATTTCTCTTTATTTTCCCTTTAACCAAAGTTTTAAATTCTGCCGAATTTTCACCCTTATATTGAATTTTAATTTTATCTCCATTTGAAAACCTAAGTGGTTTGCTTGAAACCTTTCCTTTTTCAATCAAATAAGGAATCTTCTTACCTCGTTGACCAGGTACAAATATTCCTTTACGCGGATTTTTACCTTTAGAATCTGTAATTGTAAAAATTGCAATACGATGTGTCATATCTTTCAAATTAACCATTTTACCTAAACCTCCCTTTAATAAAGCCTTCTCTTTTGGTTTTTTGATATCGGCATTTACTGTGAATTCATATCCATATTTAGGATTTTTTTGGAATTTACATACACCTCTATATTTTGGATTGATATTGCTCTTCATAGCTTTTTGATCTTTTAAAGCTGTTTCTTTTGTCTCTTTTTGTTTCTTCATCTCATTCATTTTATTTAACTCAGTAACACTCATCGCATCCATTTCATTATCATAACCTTTGCTTACAAGTTTAGATTTGCCGTTTTCATTTTTAAGTGTTGCGGTTCCAAGCTTCCCTGTTTGAGTATTAAAAAACAAAGTAATAAATTTTGGCTTAAAGATATTTATTTCAAATTCACCCTGACCCGCACCTGTACTTTTAAAATAAATCCGCATGTCTTTGTTCCTAATAATCAATTTAGGTTTTGTTGGAGGTGGGTTTAACGTCATATTTTTACCTAATGAAGCCAAAGCATTTTTAAATTCATCAAGATCAGCTAAACTTTTAAATCTAACTTTATCATTTCCTCCGGGATTGTCTCCTGCCTGAATTCTTGCAAGCTTTTTAGTTACATCATTCATAATCGAATTAGACTTAATAACTTCAGCTACTTTTCTAATTTGCGGACTTTTATCCGGCCTCATCCACGAATGACCTTCTCTTACACACACTATCTCGCCCTTACTATTGTAAATAACGAGATTCACCATTGTGTCATTGCTAATATTTCTGGCTTTTATATTTGGCCAATTTATTGTTGCAATTCTGTAACCTCCAGGTAAAGATTCTGTAATCACTTTATCCAGTGGCCCACGTTTTCCACCACCCATTTTTTGAACTGCAAATGCTATTTTTTCTAGTGCATATTGATAATTTTTTACGAAACCAGTTTCAAGATTTTGCAAATCACCTATAAATTTTCTCATCCCAGGCGATTTAATTTTTTTAACATCAAATTTTTTATTCCCGGGTTTAGCGTATTGCTTTGGTTCAGAAAAAGGTTTTGCTTTTGCTTGTAAACTAACTTTAGATCTTGATTTCGGTCTTAACTTCCCTTTTCCAACTTCCGCTGCTGCCACTCTCAAATCTTTTGGAAGAGATATTTTTGCAGCTTTTACTTGAGCATCAATTTTTTTATTTAAATCCATTAATTTTTTATTTTTTTCTTTAGGATTTGTTGTTTTCATTGCAGAATCATATTCCGCTCTAACACTTTCAAGCTGATTAAAAATTCTTTTATACCTTGGCGACCATTTCATTGCTTTAAGATGTGAGGCTCCTTCCTTTATTCTCTCAGCCTTTAATTTTTCTTTAAGATAAGTAATTTTCGCATCAACCAGTTGATCTACAGGCATTTTCTCACCAACGTCCAATCCATAATCAACCATACCTTTTTTCAATATGTCGTAAATATTTTTGATCATTTTTTGTTTTACTCGCGGTTTTTGATCAGAAGCCATAATTTTTTTAACATGTTTTTCATCGCCTATTAATCTCTTTAAAATTTGTGTCCGTACTTTTTTATCTTTAACATTATCTAACCGATCTTTCATTGTTTGAATAAGATCCAAAGTATTCTTTCCTGTTGGAAGTTTGTATGGTGTTAATTCAACATTATATTTTGTTGCAACCTGAACAAGTACATAATTGGCTTTAAAATATATTTTATCTTTTTGTGATTTTGATATTCCTTTCTTTTCAACTTTTTTCAATCCTTTTTCAACTGTCTTAATTGCTTTAGAAATATCCTGATATTCTGTTGAATTCCTTACTCCTGTTCTTGAAATCTTCAATCTTTTTGATTTATTTTCAACCATATTTTTTAGATATGTTTGAAGAACATTTAAATTTTGATTTACTACATCTTTTGGAGAAACAAGCCTATCTCT
Source organism: Candidatus Peregrinibacteria bacterium (assembly GCA_030595015.1). GTDB lineage: Bacteria > Patescibacteriota > Gracilibacteria > UBA1369 > PNNO01 > JAUVDZ01. The sequence continues at coordinate 11,569 of JAUVDZ010000018.1, forward strand.
TACTTCTATACCATGCAAAATCATTATTTTTTCTAACTGAAGATACGTTTCTCCAATAACCTTATTTTTAGCAACTTTACTTCCCAGGCTATCTTCTAATTTCAACATTCTTTTTTCAATTTTGTTTAAGTGCTTACCAAGAACATCCTTTGTTTTGTTATTTTTACCACCTTTAATTTTATCTAAATTCTTTCTAATATGTTTAATACGGGTATGAATATCCTGCATAGAAGGAGCTTTTTCGTGAGCAGATTCCAGCCCTTCTGGTCCTGATTTAGGTTTCCCAATCAAATTCAAAAACTTCTGCTCAAACAGAAAGTTTTCAACAAAATTATTGTATAAATATTTCATTTGTTTTTTTGTTTATTTTTATCTTATTATTTTAACACAGAATGCCGCAAAAATAAAGCATTAATCGGCCTTTTAAGGGTCTAATCTTCAAAAGCCATAAAATTTCTTAAATTTTCGCTTGCATTAACTAAAAATTAATAATATAATCGTTTTTGAACAGGGGGCTTTTTAAAAGTGCCTCCATTAAACACTAATAATTATGGCTAAAAATACATTACTAAGTTATTTCACAAATAGCTGGCAGGAACTTAAAAAAGTGACTTGGCCAACTAAAAATCAAGCTATTAAATTAACTGCAATAGTTCTTGGTTTCTGCTTGGTAGCTGCTCTCTTTTTAGGACTAATTGACGGAGCATTCAGCTCAGGATACAAATATTTACTTACATTAACTTAAATCCACATGGCTAAACAAGCCGCAGGTACAGGTCGTCATTGGTATGTAGTTCATACTTACTCAGGATACGAAGACGCTGTACGAGAAGCTTTACAACAAAGAATTGAAACAATGAATATGCAGGATTATATATTCGATGTTGTTGTGCCAAAAGAAACTCAAATTGTGATTAAAAAAGGTGAACCAACTACAGAAGAAAAACGTATTTTTCCAGGTTATGTACTTGTAGATATGACTGTAACTGACGAATCATGGTATGTGGTTCGAAATACTCCGAATGTAACTGGATTTGTGGGATCAGGAACGACTCCAGTACCTGTTTCAGAAGACGAATGGAAGGTTATTGAAAAACATATGGGCAAGGAAGAACCTAGATTCAAAATCGACTTCAGCATTAGTGATACTGTTACTGTTCTTGATGGTCCTTTCGCAAATTATGAAGGGATTATCAATAATATTGACGAAGAAAAAGGTAAAGTTACAGTAATGATCACTATATTCGAACGTGAAACTCCTGTTGAGCTCGACTTCACACAAGTTAAGAAGAAATAATGAGTAAACTAACAATATTCTTTATCATTGCGACTGTTTTGATTGTCAGTGTGACTGGCACTATTCTTGGATATAAATATTTTACAGCCGAAGATGAAATTGTTGAAAAACCACTTATTGTAGCCAAAACTGAAGAAATTAAAGAAGAAATTAAAGAAGAAATTACTCCAGAACCAAAAACTACTCCAACAGAACCTCCTCCGGCTGTGATAGATCCTTTTGCAATGATGGAAGAAATTAACGACGACAAAGTTGAATTAAAAGAAATTCTCGCTGGAATTGATGAAAAAATGATTTTACAGGCAGGATTTAAAGATACATTTTTAGAAGTTGAGGAATTTGATGGCTTTGTCTTCAATGATTTCAACATGGCCGAATACAATGACGACGATCACATTTTATATATTTTATTGTTTGGTGAAGAAGAATCAGCAAGAATCACTGAGCTTATATTTCCGTCTAATGAAATCTCGAACGAGGTTTACGCTTCTCTTAAGGCGAAAATGGAGCAAAGTGGTTACTTTGATGTGAATGAGACAAATCAATACGGTGAAAACTCTTATTTTGCTAATCATGATACCGAAAAGAACAATGTATTTTTGGTTGTAAAGATAAGAGAGCGCTTGTATACTCTTCACTACCCAGCTAAGAACCACAATAAAATCAAGAATTTAATTAACCAATTATAGAAAATGGCTAAAGAATTAATGACTGTTATAAAACTTCAAATTCCTGCAGGTAAAGCGAATCCTGCGCCACCAGTTGGACCAGCACTTGGTCAGCATGGTATTGCGATTCAGGACTTTTGTACACAGTTCAACAATCAAACTAATCAAATGGGCGATACAATCGTACCAGTTGAAATTTCAGTTTTTGAAGATCGATCTTTCACTTTTATAATGAAGACTGCTCCTGCAGCTGTTCTTATTAAAAAAGCAATCAATCTTAAAAAAGGATCAGGAGTCCCTAATAAAGATAAAGTAGGAACTATCACAAGAGATCAATTAAGAAAAATCGCAGAAGAAAAAATGCAGGATTTGAATGCAAATGATATTGAAGCAGGTGCTAATATAATCGCTGGTACAGCACGAAGTATGGGAGTAGAAGTAAAAGGGTAATCTAAAAAAAATTTATTTATAGTGGGAGCGGACCTACGGTCTGCGCATAACCACTTAACCCCCCTCAATATGAGACGTAGCAAAAACTACAAAGCAGCAAAGGAATTGCTAAAAGAAAAAGAGTTTTATTCAGTTGAAGAAGCTCTAAAAATCCTTATAGAATCATCAAAGACTAAATTTGATGAAACTTGTGAAATTCACATGTATCTTGGCATTGATCCAAAACAAGCGGAACAAGCTTTAAGAGGTACAATGAATTTACCTCACGGAACTGGTAAAGCTGTAAAAGTTGCAGCCTTTGTTCCTGATGACAAAGTAAAAGAATGTAAAGATGCAGGTGCGATTGAAGCAGGTTCTGAAGATCTTATTGAAAAAGTAAGCAAAGGATGGCTTGGTTTTGACATTGCTGTAGCAACTCCGGAAATGATGAAACTAATCGGTAAAGTTGCTAAGACTCTTGGTCAAAAAGGACTTATGCCTAACCCTAAATCAGGAACAGTTACTCCTGAACCAGGAAAAATTATTGAAGAGCTAATGAAAGGTAAAATCGAATATCGAAATGATAAATTAGCAAATCTTCATAATATTTTTGGTAAGATTTCGTTTGGTGAAGCAAAACTAAAAGAAAATCTTGATGTTTATTTAAAAACTATTGTTGATCTTAAACCATCTGGGATTAAAGGAGCTTACATCAGGTCAGTGACTATAACTTCAACAATGAGTCCTGGAATTAAAATCGATTTATCAGAAGTGACTAAATAACAATCATTTCTTTTTGTTTATCTTCAAGCTCTAGAGCTTTATCTAGGGCTTTTAGAGCAACCTCCAACTGTTTATCATCCGGTTCTTTTGTTGTAAGTCGTTGAAACCAAAGCCCAGGTGAAATAGCCCATCTCATAATTCTGTGAGTTTGATGCCTTGCACTCCATTTTAAAAACTCATAAGAAACACCTGCAATCAAAGGTAAGAATGCAAGTCTTCGGGCAAAATGCATTAAAAAGTCAGGATCTCTAGGCAGCATAGTATAAGTAATAATACTAATCATAAATACTATAAGAATAAAGCTTGTTCCACATC
>JAUVDZ010000111.1 GCA_030595015.1 Candidatus Peregrinibacteria bacterium
GAAAACACACCTCGTTTAACTGATGTTGAATTAGATGACGATAGTGTTGATGAAGGAGATTCACTTCGAATTTACTTTGAATTGAACACTACTGCATATGTGACAATTTTAGTTCTCGACGACGACAATGATGTTGTTAGAGAATTAGCTGACGATGTAAGAATGTCAGCAGGAGAACGTTCAATCTACTTTAACGGAGATGATGACGATGGTGATGAATTAAGAGAAGGTGATTACGAAGTACATGTTATTGCCAGAACTTCATACGGATCTGACAAAGAAGAATTAGATCTTGAAATCGGAGATGGTGGTAGTGATCTAATTGATATCTATGATCTTGATCTTTCAGATGATGAATTTGATCCTGATTATGAATCTGTAGATATTTTATTCAGTCTTAATAGAACAGCTGATGTAAGTATTAAAGTTTATGACGACGATGGTGATCTTGTTAGAGAACTATGGGATGATAGAGACAGTAGAGGGGGAAAATATGAAGTTGAATGGGATGGAGAAGATGAAGATAATGATGAAGTTAGACGTGGAGATTATACAATAGTAGTTTCTGCTGATAGTACTCTTGGAGACGATGAAGAAGAAATTGATGTGGAAGTTACATAATAGAATTTGAACACATACGGTTGGGGCCTCTGAATAAGGGGCCCTTTTTAAATGCTTGCTTATTTCAAATAAGCACTTATAATTATACTTACAAAGATTAACAATAATTAATTATGGCTAAAAAATCAGGATTACTTTTAGGTTTACTTGCCGGAACAGCTCTTGGCATTTTGTTTGCGCCAAAAAAAGGGAAGACAATGAGAGATAAGATTAAAAAAGATTTAGATGAAGGAGGATATGGCTTAGATGCTATTAAAGAAGGATTTGTTGGTATGGGGAAAGAAGTAGTTGATTCTGCAAAAGAAGCTTATGAATCTGAAGAAGTTCAGGATCAGATTGGTAAAGCAAAAGATATGGCTGAAGACTATGTGGAAGAAGGGAAGAAACAAGTTCGAAAGTATACTAAAACAGCAAAGAAGAAGGCTAAGATTAAAGTTACAAAAGTCAGAGCAAAAGCCAAAAAAACAGCAAAAAAAGCAGTTAAAAAAGCAAAGACATTTACTAAGAAGAAAATTGGCAAATAAATGCAAAATTGGCGTATTGGGACCTCAGTATACTTATAGTGATTTTGCAGCAGATCGCTATGGTTTAATTTGTGAGAAGATTTATTTTTCTAATATCTGGGAGGTTTTTGATGCACTTAAACGTGGGGAAGTTGAAAAGGGGATAGTTCCAATTGAAAATACGATTCACGGAACAGTGCGCGAAACTTTTGATTCTCTTTTTAAATTTGATTTGATGATTTTGGAGCAATTAAGTTTGCCGATTCATCATTGCATCGCAGTTTTAAAAGGAACAAAAAAGAAGGATATTAAGAAATTTATTTCTCACCAACAGGCTTTGAGTCAAAGTCAAAAATATATTCGTAAGAATTTTCCTAAAATTGAACAGATTGGATTTTCTTCAACAGGGAAGGCAATTGAAGCTATGATTAAACGTAAATCTGGCAAAGCAGCAGTAATTTGTTCTGAAGCTGCAGCAAAAAAGCATAAATTAAAAATTATTGCAAAAAATATTGAAGATCAAAAAGGAAACAAAACATGGTTTGCAATCTTGGGCAAAAATCCAATAGAACCACAAGGCAAAAAGATTCAAACATCTATAGCTTTTCACTTTAAAAAAGATCACCCAGGGACTTTGTTTAGTGTTTTTAAAGCATTCAATGATGCAAAAGTGAACATGACAAAAATTGAATCACGCCCAACTTTGGCTAAATGGGGTGATTATATTTTCTTTTTGGATTTTGAAGGTGATCAAAAAAAACCACGAATTGCGAAATTGCTTAAATCTATTGAGAAAAAAGTCGCTTTGTTGAAAAATTTTGGAAGTTATAATCTAAGCTAATATGAGTCATAAAAAAAAGAGTTTTATTTATATTTCTTGGGCTTTGTTAGTTATTTATTTACTACTAAGTTATTTCTACAGAAATATATTTGTTCCTGTAATCCCGGTCTTAGTTCTTTTATTTTATATTGTGATAAGTTTCAAAAAAAAGGGAACTGGAGAGTAATTAATTGTTTGGTGTAATTGATTTTCCATTTGAATAAGCAGTATGAATTTGAGTTAAACTAGGGAACCTGAATTTTTTTAATATTTTTTTAGTTTGATTCATAGTTCTGTATGTTGTTTTTCCAGTGAAATATCGTGAAATCACATGAAAGAATCGTTTTGAAAAGTCTTGAATTTGTTTTGTATCTGTAACTAGTAGATAACTGTTTAAAAATTGTGAGAAGTAGTGATTTTTAGTTTTTTTAACTAAATTTAATTCCTTTTTTAAAATCCCAATTCGTTGTGCATTACTAGCATATTTGTTATGTCTAAGTTTTATTTTCCAAGCTTTTAAAAATGTTTCAATTTTTTTCTTTTTAAGTTGGATTATACCTTTGTTGTAATTTAATCCATGGAAATCAAATACTGTATCATTCATGTCTCCGAACTGTTGTTTGTCTTGATTAAGCACTAATTTTGCATTTTCAACTTCCTGTTCAATGTATTCTTTTATATGTTTTATATTTTCTTTATCTTTATCAAAAATAATAAAATCATCACCAAGTCTTCGATAAAAATCTACTCTCTTGCTAATGTATTCATCCATGTGCCCGATATAAATATTTGAAAACAGAGGACAAAAAGTCATGCCCTGATATGCTCCTTTGGTTTCGTGAAGCAATTCTCCATTTTTAATATATGGTTGATCTACAACGTTTTTAATTAATTTAATTACATCTGAATCGATCCCGCGCTTTTTTAAAACATTATACAAATATGGGCGATCAAAATTATCAGAATATTTAGTGAAGTCAGTCCTTAAGACATACATCTCTTTACCAAAATTTCGTAAGTAAAACCTTCTTACTGCTCTGGAAGCATAATAACTTGGATGGCTGCTTCTAAATGAATATAAGTAATCTGAGTATTGTTTTTCAAAGTGAGGTTCTAATAATCGATAAATAGCCTGACACTTTAATCTATCTTTTACTGAAAGCATGTAAATTCCTCTTTTGCCTCCATCAAGTTTAGGAATTTCAAAATATCTGGCTGGTAGAAGTCTTGTATTGTCTAAAAGTTCTTGTTGAGCTTCGTCTAATAAAGTTTCAACTTCCGGTTCTAAATCGTGTAAAGTTACGCCATCTGCGCCTTTGTATCGTTGTCCTTTACACTTTTCAGTAAAAATATAGTACAAATCAAGATATGCCTGACAGATATTGTCTCGAGATACAATTTGATCGTACATTGATAATTTTTGTTTTTGTTTAAACAACATTTTGATTTTGTTTTGTTCACTCAAACACCACTGCAATACAGCTATACTAAAATAGCTAACTGTTAATGTAGAGCAAACGTGTTATTCCAATCCTGGAGTACTGCGAATGATCTACTAAAACTACAACAATTAAACCTGGCATCTGTCAGAGAGCTAAAAAGCTCTAATTTTAACAGCCATAGAGTTTTAGATGCTTCTCAATTTATTATAAATAATTGAGAAATAATTACAGTGGCATTTCAATGAACATGATAAATCTACTTA
>JAUVDZ010000061.1 GCA_030595015.1 Candidatus Peregrinibacteria bacterium
GATATTGATTAACAAAACCAAGTTAGATTATTTCCAGATTCCGCTTAATTATGTAATAGCTGCGATACGAAAAGAGAATGTGAACATATCGGCAGGACATTTAGAGATTGATGAAGCTGAATATCTTTTACGTACTAAAGGTGAATTTGAATCAATTGACGAGATAAGAAATATTCCAATAAAGCAGGTTGATACTGAAAGAGTTATCTTTTTGAGTGATATTGCTGAAGTTAAGGATACTCATGAAGAAATAAGGGGAATAACAAAAACAAATGGGATTAATAGCGTCATGTTTGCCATCAATAAAGAATCTGACGCAAATATGGTAGATGTTAGTGAAAATATTAGAAAATCAATACCGAAGCTTGAAGAAAAACTTCCCAAAGATTTGAAATTACATTTAGTGATGGATCAAAGCGAGTTAATCACTAATTATTTTAATAATGCTTCAAGTAGTGCGATTCTTGGGGTAATTCTAGCGGGGCTTATGGTGCTGTTATTTCTGAAAAACTGGCGCCCAACAATTACAATTTTCCTTACAATACCGCTTTCAATTTTAGCTTCATTTATTGGAATGGTAAGCCTTGGTTATACCTTTAATATGATGACACTTGGCGGTCTTACTCTGGGTGTCGGGATGCTTGTTGATAATGCTGTTGTTGTTATTGAGAATATATTCAGGCGTATGGAAGAAAAAGGAGAGAATCGTTTTGTTGCTGCTTCTAAGGGTACAACACAAGTAATTCATGCTATTACAGCTTCTACTCTCACTACTGTGATTGTATTTATTCCTTTGGCGCTTGCAGGTGGAATTGCTAGCAAACTTGCACAACCTTTAACTTTTACTATAGCAGTAGCTCTTCTGGCTTCACTTATTATGGCAGTTACGTTTGTTCCTATGATGGCGTCAAAATTATTTAAAATTTCAAATAAAAAGTTAATGAAAGCAGAAAAAGAAGGAAGAATAATGAACTTACTTAAAAAAGTTTATAAAGGTGTGTTACGGTCAGTTCTACGTTTCAAATTTATATCACTTGCAATAATTTTATGTATATTTATTGGAAGTCTGTTTCTTATTCCTGTTATTGGTTCTGAGTTTATGCCAAAAATGGATCAATCCATGATGCTTGTACAGATTGAACTTCCTCCAGGGAGTCCTTTAAGTGAAACTGAAAAGATTACTAATCAGGTGTCTGATATTTTAGTTAAAGGGGATGATGTTGAAAGTATTAGTACGATGATTGGGATAGCAGGATCAAACACTACTATTGCAATGACAGGTGATACAAAGGGTGTTAATACTTCCACAATATACGTTAAATTAGTTCCACATGATGAACGTGATGAAAGTTCATATCAATTAGCAGATCGAGTTAGAGAAGAATTTTCAACCATCCAGGGTGGAGTTGTGAAATTTCAAGACATGGGGTCGATATTGCTGGGTGGAGGTGAAAATGATATTGAAATTGAAGTTTATGGTAAAGATTTGGAAACTCTAGAAGAAATCACAAGTGATATTAAAGATATTATTGCAACGATTGACGGAGTTAAAGAAGCGGATACATCTTTTAGGAGTGGAATTCAGAAGTTTGAAGTGAAAATTAACCGAAGTTATGCCGCTCATTTTGGCGTTTCAGTTAATGATATAGGCGAAACGATAAAAACAGCTTTTCTTGGTAGGGTTGTTTCAAGATTTAGAGAAAAAGGTGATGAAACAAATATTCGTTTAACATTTAGGGATCAAGATACTATTAGTATAGATGACGTGAAACAATTACAGCTTTTTACGCCACAGGGAGCGCAAATCAACCTTTCTCAGGTAACTGATATTAAATTGGCAAGTAGTCCTGCAAAGATATTTCGTGAAAAACAATCACGCAAAGGAACAATTACTGCTAAAGTTTCAGGAAGAGATTTAGGAACTGTTATGAAAGAAGTTGAAGAAAAATTGTCATCATACGAGTTACCTCAAGGATATTCGATCGAGTACGGAGGAGCATACGAGAGCATGGTGGATACATTTAAGGATTTGTTACTGGCATTGGTTATTTCAGTTCTGCTTTTATATATGGTTATGGCTGCTCAATTTGAATCTTTTGTTCATCCATTAACAATTATTTTTACTGTTCCTCTTGGTATTATAGGTGTGCTTCTCGCCTTGTTTGTTACAAATAACACACTTTCTTTACCTGCCTTTATGGGGCTAATTATTCTTGGAGGGATAGTGGTTAATAACGCTATTGTGTTTGTTGATTTTGTGAAATACCTTCGAAGTAAAGGGATGGAGAAGATTGATGCGTTACTTCAGGCAGGAGATACCAGATTGCGACCTATCTTGATAACAACACTTACAACAATCTTTGGAATGTTGCCAATGGCTATTGCTACGGGAGAAGGATCAGAAATGCAACAGCCAATGGCAATTGCTGTAATGGGTGGTTTGATTGTAGGAACACTTCTCACATTGATTGTTGTTCCTATTCTTTATGTTATCTTTGATGGAATGGCTGAAGGATTTAAATCTAAAGTGAATAATGTTTTACATAATTAATTTCAGATACTCTTCTTGAGGTGAAAAGCCCCAAAACTACTGAAAAAAGTTCGAACATCGTTGCTAGATCTTGCTGTGAAGAAGGAGCTTGCGACTGATTGAACAGGAAGAGCCCGTACGACGAAGTGTGCAGGTGGAGCACCACAAGACTTATTGCCTTAGATAAGTTTTTCTTGTTTTACTGGTGACTGGAATTGCGAAACTTTATAAAGAGTACTGATTTTGACAAACTTTATAAAGTTTGCTAAAATGAGTATATGAATATTTCTCAGAAATTAAAAATTATACAAACACTATCAAAGTTAACTCAAACAGGGTTGGCTAATAAGTTAAATGTATCTTTCCCAACGTTAAATAGCTGGATTAATGAAAGGTCTTTACCTCATCCTAATAAGGAGAAAACCATAGATGCTCTTTATTACAACTACACAGGGCAGAAAGTGATTCCAATAAATAATCTAGAAGCAAAGAAAGATATCATAATTCGTAAAAGTAAGAAAATTGGAAATATTTTAAAAAGAATTACAGGTAGATCTGATATTTTTGATCAATTTGTTCTTTCATTAACTTATAATACGAATAGCATCGAAGGTTCTACTTTGACCGAGAATGACACAGCAGCTATTATTTTTCAAAATGCTACTTTGAAAAATAAAGAATTGATTGAACATTTAGAAGCAAAAAATCATCAATCAGCATTAGAGTATCTTTTTAAAGTTGTAAAGCCTGGATTTAAGATTAAAAAAGAATTTATTTTGGAATTACATCATATTTTAATGAACAGTATAAGATCCGATGCAGGCAGTTATAGGAATCGTGGAGTTAGGATAGTGGGTGCGAATGTGCCTACAGCCAATTATTTTAAACTCCCTGTATTGATGCAGAATATTATTAGTGAGATTAACAAAAATCCAAAAGATTCAATTGCTCATATCTCAATGATTCATGCCAAATTTGAGCAAATCCACCCTTTCTCTGATGGTAATGGTAGAATTGGCAGGCTAATCATGATTGCCATGTTACTTAAAAATAATTTACCACCAGCGATTATCAAGCAAGAACAAAAGAGATTTTATTATAAATACTTACAAAAAGCTCAACAGAAAGAGGATTATAGTCTACTTGTGGATTTTATTTGCGATTCTATATTAAATAGTTTTGAAATATTGGATGATTAAGTATGACAAAGTGTGCAGGTGGAGCTCCAATTATATGTTCCTACGAAGCTTTTTTACTCAAAATAACTTTTTTAGCTTTCCCAAAAACCAATGCAGAGTATAGCCATTTGAGTTTATTTTCTGGTTTGCTGTACTTATCCCTCTTTAATTTTTCTATATCAACATTTGATTTCTTCATAATTCTTTGAGTTTTAGTAGTGCTTCTATATCTAACATATCTTTAGCTCTTTTTGCTGACTTTTTCATTTTAATTAAATCATCAATACTCACAACAGGTAATTCCATGTCCCAAACTTTAATAATAGTTTTTCCTTTATCATAATCCTTAAAATCAATAGATTGCTCAACTATTACATCAATATCAAGTTGAGGTTGAGAATTTGAAATATATGTATAGGCTTTAAGTCCTTTTTTCTTAATGAACTCATTAAGTTTTGCTTTATTGCCAAGTTCTTTAATGTTCACTGGTATTCTTTCAACATAATCCAGGCCATGCATTAATTTATCCATTTTTGATAAGTTTGATGGATTTAATGCGAGTAAAATATCAACATCGCCTGTAAAACGAGTGTATCCATAAAGGTTAACAGCGACTCCACCCACAATCAGATAATTAATTTTGGCTTTCTCTAGTTCTTTAAATATCTTTTTATATAAATTCATAGTTTAAATTAGACTTAATTGTATTTTAACATATTCATTTTATGTTTCCAGGTGAAAAGCCCCAAAACTCCTCCAAGAAGTTCTAACGTCCAAAACATGGCACCCATTGTGGTGTGCCATAAGAATGCGTATGAGTGAAACGAATCGGATGATTAAGGATAGCGAAGCGAACGAGAGGTGGTCAATTTTTAAAGCTGTATTTCAAAAATTCAAAAATTTTGAAATACACTACTCTAATTAAAGTCACCTTACACCCTCGAGTGAGCGTAGATCGATCCCCGTTGCCCGCTCCAAGTTGAAGAGAAAAACGGTTGTTTTGTGTACAGGTAAAGCAACCCTGGAGTCCGACTGTAGTCGAACCCCAGGTGATGCTGCTCTTTAGTCTATATTATAGGCAGACCTCGTTTTGTTGTATTCCAGTTTCAGGAAGCTATGCCATGCGGCAAAGATGACAGGAGCTATAATAGCTCCAAGCAACAAACCCTTACAAACATTTATCATCATCATGGGATCATGATTTTTGATTGGTAAAAGGTAGAATGCAGCAGCTTGAGAAAGAGGAAAGATGCCAGCAAGGCACATAGCTATTGGACCTGCTATGGCATCTTTTGTTATACCTCTCATCAAGCCAGCAAATCCAAGGAAAACTCCCAGGAAAGTTAATGCCCACCACCAGGGGATTGCGCTATAATAGTTAGTTACCAAGTAACCAACTATAAGAGCTTCCCCTAGCACGAGCCATACGAGACCAATCCAGAAACGTCGTTTCAATTCCTTCATTCCTGTCCTCCGAGGTGTTGGTTTTATATTCAAAGAGCAGCGATGTCTTAAGGCAGCACCATTCTTTTTGTAAAAAGTGGTCTGTTAAGAACGCATTAATTATAATAGAAATTTAAAATATATCAAATAGTGAATCTGACATCGTGAAGTGATTAGAATATTGATATATTTCTATCTAAAGTACAATCAAGCAAATTACTGTTGATGCTTACACATATATTGGTAATGTGGAAGAACTATTGATCGAATCCCTCCTGGGAGGGATTCGATCCTTTGCCGTAAATTTATTTTAAATAATATATTAGTTTATATGTATTAACATCCTCAACAAGCCCATTGCTCATATCTGGATCATATAAATAATATTCCCCATTTATATCTGACCATAAAATATCTTCTACAACCACTCTAGCGCTTTCCCCTGAACACATTGCTGCATTTACTTCCATTTCAATCGAAAGGCTCTGACCATGCTCGAAAGATATAGGCAAACCAGTGTCACTATAAACAGAAAATTCATTTTTAGTAAACTTTCCATCTTTATTATGATCGGTTGCTATTTTATATCCACCAAAAGTGTTACCATCTCCCAACATTAAATCAGGCGTAGTGAGAGGGTTTCCAGTGTTAGGATCACCGAGACAACCTATATAATCCACATGAAACTCATGTAAATGAATATTGTCCGATTGTTTATATTCACTCCCATGTGCATTAACCTTGAAAAGTACTACTGGTTCATGCGAACCATAATTTGGATCAATATAAGTTCCACCACTACTATACCCAGAGATCATAGGTATGCTGGTAGGCCATTCTTTAGGTTCTGATATTTCAGGATCAAATATCATAGGACTACCTACTATTTCAAGTTGTGCTAGTTCAAATTCTTCTGTTATTGTTGTATTATACTCATCCTCACCAATCGGTTCAGCATCAATCAATGTAGGTTCAGGATCTTCTTCAGGAGGATCAGGTAAAGGTGCAGGTAAAGATTCTTCTTCAGTTCTAACTAGATATGGATCTTGAAGTTCATCACTTGTCAATTCAGTATCGTATCCGTCTGTTGTGATCGCCCCCTTGTATAGACCCCCTTGTGGATTTAAAGCAAATGCTCCGAGCGCAATTATTAGTACGCCGGCAATTCCACCTCCAAGAATCAAAAGATTCTTTTTTTGTTTGTTCATTTTATTTTTGTTTTAAATATTACTGTATATATTATACTATAATGTGTAAGGAAAGGCAAGCGCTGGTAATGATATATATACAATATATAGACATTTAGGACTTAGTGCTTTTTATGCATCCGGAAGTACGCCTAATGAATCATTAAATCGATTAATAAAGTTGAAAAGACCAATGACGCTGGTTATTTCTACTATTTGTTCATCTGAAAAGTTATTTTTCATTTTACCAAAGACTACTTCGTCAATGTTATAAGCGTGGCAGGTTGAAGCTATTGTATATTTCATGGCAGTTACTTCTTTCTCATTTTCAAGTGTACAAATTTTACTAATTTCTTCCTCTGACAGGCCAAAGTTTTTTAATTGAATTTTAGCTACACTTACACAAAATTCGCATTTATTGAGTTCTGATATTTGATACGCAACTTTCCATTTAAGTAGTCTTTCAACTTTACCTTTACCCATTGTAGCTTGAAATAAACTAAAAAATCCAAGCATGATTTCTTCACGATTGGCCATAACTCTCATCCATTTGGGTACTTTTCCGGTTGTCTTTTTGATTTGTTCAAATAAATCTTTAGCTTTTCCTTTTACTTCATCATCAGTAACAAGATGTACAAGCGGTTCATTACCCATTTTTTGTTTGGTTAAGAATAGAAGTTAATGCGTCAGATACCTTGCCATCAAATTCATAGTATTTTAATCCTCTTTCTTCAAGAGCGTCGGTCATTTTAGGTCCGAATTTTTCAGCAATAACAATATTTATTTTTTTGTCTGCGAGCATTTTTGCAACAGAAAACCCT
>JAUVDZ010000149.1 GCA_030595015.1 Candidatus Peregrinibacteria bacterium
AATTCAACCAAAGGACTTACACAAGCCGCAATCCAAAGATGCCTTGATCTAAAAACAGGCAAAAAAGTACCATTCGGGCCTAAATTATATTTAACACTTACAAAAGGTGAATTCAAAGTTATCCCTAAGAATAAGCCAAAACCGCTTAAAAAAACTGGAATTAAAATTCCAGGACAAACCGGTCCTATTAAAATCGCGATCAAAAACACCCCTCCAAAAAATCTAAAAAAAGGCATTTATCTCGACTATTCAAAACTCAAATTACCATTATATGTAAGAGGAAAAAAGGATGGTGACAAGTTCAGCCCATTTGGACTTAAAGGAAGTAAAAAATTACAGGATTATTTTGTTGATAAAAAGATACCTATATATAAGAGAGAGCAAATTCTAATAATTGTTGATAAAAATGATAAAATCGTCGCAATTCCGAATTATACAATTGACAATATGTTCAAAATCCAACCTAAAACAAGTAAGTACCTTGAAATATCACTAAAAAAAAGTAAACTGTAAATGAGTTCGTTCGCAAAGCGAACTCACACTTAAGCTCGCGATAAGTTTTCGCTCGCAAGATACTCACTAAAGCTCGTATCCACTATGCAAAAAAAGATTAAATTATCTAAACAGAAACCAAGAAGTAGTTTCTTCTATCTAATTGTGATTGCCCTGCTAATCACTGCTATTGTTATAATTTTCAATCCAGACAATGGAGGAATTGAAAAAGTTAACTTAAACACTTTCTTACAACAAGTTAGAGATGGTGAAGTGATGTCTATTGAGATTAAAAATGAAAAGTTAAATATTGAACTAATGGATGGCTCAAAAGAATTCTTATATAAGGAGAAAGAAGAAACATTAAGAGAAATTCTGGCTGATGTACCTGAAGAAACTAAGAATAAAATTGAAACTGAAGTTGTATCAACTGAAAGTGAAGAACTTTGGTTTAACTTATTATTTAGTATAGTTCCATTCCTATTAATTATAGGATTCTTTGTATTCATGATGAGATCAGCTCAAAGCAGCAATAATCAAGCTATGTCGTTTGGTAAAAGCAAAGCTCGCCTTCATGATAAAGAAAAAAATAAAACTACTTTTAAAGATGTTGCAGGAGCGCAGGAAGCAAAAGACGAATTAATTGAAATCGTAGATTTTTTGAAAAAACCAGGCAAATACACTCAAATGGGAGCAAAAATTCCAAAAGGTGTAATTTTAGTTGGTGCCCCAGGAACTGGTAAAACATTATTAGCACGTGCAGTAGCTGGCGAAGCAAATGTTCCATTCTTTAATATAAGTGGTTCAGAATTCGTTGAAATGTTCGTAGGTGTAGGTGCAAGCCGTGTAAGAGATTTATTTAAAAAAGCAAAGCGAAACGCACCAGCAATTATATTTATTGATGAAATTGATGCAGTTGGACGTCAAAGAGGCGCAGGAATGGGTGGAGGACATGATGAAAGAGAACAAACTTTAAATCAAATCCTTACTGAAATGGATGGATTTGAAAAAGAAACAAATGTAATAGTTATGGCTGCAACAAACAGACCAGACGTATTAGATCCTGCATTATTAAGACCAGGACGTTTTGATCGACGAATTGTTGTTGATATGCCGGATATAAAAGACAGAGAAGCAATCATGCATGTTCACAGCCGTGGAAAGCCAATTGCTAAAACTGTTGATTATGAAAGATTAGCACGTCAGACTGCAGGCTTTAGTGGTGCTGATTTAGAAAACTTAATGAATGAAGGTGCAATTTTAGCAGCGAAATTAAACAAGAAAACTATTGGGATGAGAGAACTTCAGGAATCAATTGAAAAAGTAATGATGGGTCCTGAAAGGAAATCTAAAGTACTATCAAAGAAAGAAAAAGAAATTACTGCTTATCATGAATGTGGACATGCAATAGTTGGGCATTTATTACCTAATTGCGACCCTGTTCATAAAATTTCAATTATTTCCAGGGGTATGGCGCTTGGTGTTACATGGTTCCTGCCTGAAGAAGACAAACATTTATACCCTAAAAGCAAATTTGAAGATGAATTAGCAAGTTTATTAGGTGGTTATACTGCTGAACAAATTGTATATGGTGAAATGACTACAGGAGCTTCTAATGACCTGCAACGAGCCACTAAAATAGCTCGTAATATGGTTACACAGTACGGGATGAGTTCGCTTGGACCAATTGTTTACGGAGACCAAAATCAGGAAGTATTCTTAGGACGGGACTTTGGTCATGTTAAAAATTACTCTGAAGAAATGGCTTCAAAAATCGATAAAGAAATTGAAAAATTCATTAGTGCTGCATTTGAAAAAGCAAAAACACTTCTTTCTAAGAATAGAAAACTTTTAGATAAAGTCGCACAGGAATTAATGAAAAAAGAATCGCTTTCAGGAGAAGAATTCGCAGATTTCTTTAAAGGAGGGAAAGTTCCCAGAAAAACTATGTTCTCTGCAAAAGTTAAAAAAATTAAATCATGAACAAACCTGAAATATATGATGACGAGACTGCTGAAGGTCAATTGGCTCTC
>JAUVDZ010000142.1 GCA_030595015.1 Candidatus Peregrinibacteria bacterium
AGGTCTCGGAGGAGGAAGCAGTAATGCTGCAACCACAATTACTGCTTTAAATAGTTTAGAGGTTATGGCTCTTACACCTGACGAAATGCGAGAAATTGGTACAGAAGTTGGAATGGATGTACCATTTTTTATTGAAGGAAACGCTGGTTATGGAACTCACTTTGGAGAAAAGATAGAGGTTTTAGGTAATTTTAATGAATGGTCTAAATGGGCTGACATGTATAAAATTTTAGTTATTCCGAAAGAAAGGCAACTTACTGAAGAGGCTTTTCAAAATATAGTTTTAGATGATTGTGGTAAAAACACCCGAAAAACTGATGAAATGTTAAAAGGATTCACCGAAGAAAATAGTGAATTGATTTTTCCCAACTTCCATAATGATTTTGAAAAATTTGCCGGAGAGGGCTTTGCAAAAATAAAATCCACATTAAAACAACACAGTGCAGATCACATTATGCTATGCGGATCAGGAACTTCTGTGTTCGCGTTATCTAGTAATCCGTTCGATGTAAAAGTGCTTTCTGCAGCGTTGCCGAATCAGCGTATTCTAAATCTGAACCGATAGGAAGACCACGAGCGATACGTGTAAGCTTAATATTTTTGTCTGCGAAGTATTTTTGAATGTATAAAGCTGTAGCTTCACCTTCAAGACTTGGATTAGTAGCCAAAATAATCTCTTTTATGTCTAAATTATTGTCTACGCGCCTGAATAATGCGTCTAGTTTAAGCTGTTCTGCTGTAATTCCATCCACTGGAGACAAAACACCATGCAAAACATGATATAGACCTTTAAAATGACCGGTTTTTTCAATCGCAATGACATCCAAAACCTCCTCAACTACACAAATCTGCGATACATCACGACCAGGATCAGCACAAATTCTACATGGTGATGCTTCAGCCACATGCCAACACTGCTCGCAAAAACTAAGTCCACCCTGCAAATTCAAAAGCGCTTCACCTAATGGTTTAATTCTCTGATGAGGCGAACGCAGCAAATACACAGCCAAACGTTGCGCTGACTTCGGACCAATCCCTGGTAACCGAGCCAATTCATCAATCAAATTTTGTAAGGAAGCAGGAAGCATTTATTTACGTTCTAAGTGAGTAAGAAATTCTGACCGGGTCTTATCATTATTTTTGAATAATCCTTTAAGTGCCGATGTCGTAACAACTGTATTTTGCTTTTCAACACCACGAGCCATCATACACAAATGTCTGGCTTCTATAATCACTCCAACACCTTTTGGTCCAAGTGCATCTTCAATAGCTTTAGCAATCTGAGAGGTTAAACGTTCTTGATTTTGTAAACGTCTCGAATAAATTTCAACAATTCTTGGAATTTTTGAAAGCCCAATGATTTTTCCATTTGGAATATATCCAACATGTACTTTACCGTAAAAAGGAATCAAATGATGTTCGCAAGTGCTGTAAAATTCAATATCTTTCACAACAATCATCTCGTCATAATTCTCATCATCAAAAACAGTTATTACATCTTCAGGTTTTTGTTTATAACCTGAATATAGCTTATCCCAGGCCTTTGCAAAACGATCAGGGGTGTCTTTAAGCCCATCCCGATTCGGATCATCACCAATATATTCAATGAAATCACGAGTAAATTGTTTGATTTTATCTTTATCCATAGTAAAGTTATTTTAAGCAACGAAATAATAGCATTTTAGTATGAAAATATACACCAAAACAGGAGACAAAGGCAAAACTTCTTTGTGCGACGGTGAGAAGGTGTCGAAATCATCATTGCGCGTTTGTGCTTATGGCGATATTGACGAATTAAGTTCGACGATTGGATTTGCAATTTCGGTTATCCGTATGCGAAAAATTAAAAATGTATTACTATCTATTCAACACGATTTATTTGCCATGGCTTCACATGTTGCGACTCGTAAAAGTGATGTACATGACACATTGCCTGAGTTCGGATCATCGAAAATTACTAAACTTGAAGCTGTGATTGATGAATTTAGCAAAAAACTTCCAAAATTAAATCGATTTCTCCTCCCAGGAGGAACAAAAGCTGCGTGCACTATACATCTTGCCCGAACTGCATGCCGCCGAGCAGAAAGAACATGCGTTGAACTCAGCGAACATCAACATTTGCATGAGTGGGTTTTGCCATATCTGAATCGTTTATCAGACTTACTATTTGTGCTTGCCAGGGCTGCGAATAAAGGGAAAGATGTGTTAGCTTAGCTTGGCACGCGCTTCTATGAAAATATTTAGCTTGACGAGATTTGGCAAAATTTAGATTAATTCGTGGTTTGACACTAGATTGATTTAGCGATGGCTTGATGATTTTGAGTTTAAGTTTTTGTGGATTTACGGATTTGGCGGCGATTCTGTTGGAGTGGGATGTATGTGAAAACCGAGTGTGAGTCACGAGTTTGTAAAATGTTGCATAATCGCTTATTCAAGCCATTTAGTCTTGTTTTGACTGAGGTTTTTTGGTATCATTTTAGGTCCTTAACCAATAGAAATATGGAATTTGAAATCATGAAAAATCCTGAACTTCACGGATGGTGCAAAAGTTCAGGTGCTCAAAGTTTAGATGGTCGCAAGAAATTTATTGCGGCTCTGCCTGAAGTTTTTCGCAGACATATGTATAAGGAATATAATTGTGGGTCGATATATGAATATG
>JAUVDZ010000097.1 GCA_030595015.1 Candidatus Peregrinibacteria bacterium
GGATTATGCTCTTGTCTCCGATAATTTTTGCAATCTCAAATGCGCTTGGAAGTATTTTGATTACACAAAAACACTTTTTGGCATATGCCCTCTCAGGATTCCTTTACAACCTTGGGATTATTTTAGGAATTCTTATTTTAAGTGAAAGATTTGGGATTTTTGCAGCTGCGATTGGCGCAGTTATTGGTGCATTTTTTCATCTTTTTGTACGACTCCTCAATATTATCTCTGTTAAATATAAATATCGTCCGACGCTCAGTTTGCGTCATAAAGGAGTTATGAAAATTTTCAAATTAATGATTCCAAAAACTGTAAGTCTGGTTGCCTGGCAGCTTATGCTTTGGACATATACTTTTGTTGCTTATGGTCTTGGCGAAGGTTCAGTTGCAGCGTTTAATTACGCGCGAAATTTACAGAGTTTCCCGGTTAGTTTGTTTGGGATTGCCTTTGCAACAGCGGTTTTTCCTTTTTTAGCGGATCATGTTCATTCAAAGGATCAAAAAAAGTTTTCAGGAGATTTTCAAACAAGCCTCGAGAAAATTTTGTTCTTTGCAATTCCTGCGACAGTTGGAATGCTTATTTTAAATCGTGAAATTATTGAAATTATTTTGAAAGGTGGAGCTTTTGATGATGCAGCCGTGAATTTAACTTCGCTTGTTTTGTTCTTTTTTATTTTATCGATTCCTTTTGAAAGCGCGATTCATTTATTTGCACGAGGATACTATGCTTTTAAAAATACTTTAACTCCGATGTTCTTTGCTCTTGCCGGTTATTCTGTAAACATTGGATTTAGTATTATTGCAGCAAAAACTATAGGAGTTTCAGCTATTCCAATTGCTTTTTTAATTGGAACTTCGCTTCAGCTTTTACTGCTGGTGATTTTCTTCAGTAAAAAACTTAAGGAATTTAAAATCAAACATTTCCTTATTCAAATGTTAAAAATCGGCATCGCCACTGCCATTATGGCACTTGCAGTTATTTATATTCCGAGTATACTTTCAACGTCCTTTTTAATGATGCAGCTGTTCAGAATTGCTGTTGGAGGGCTTATCTATTTAGCTGTCGCTTATGCACTCAAAAAATAAAACACGAAATTACATTGTTTATGCTGCTATTGGAATTGCAATTGGAGCAGGATTTATTGGTTATCCAAAAGTTGCATCATATATTGAACGTGTACAGATTGAGGTTGAAAATGAAACTACTATGAATGAAATTATTGATAATAGGGTAATTGATATGACTATCCGAAATATGCAAAATGTTTTCGAAGAAGAAAAGAAGGAAATTGTGATTTTGGAAAATGCTTATATCGAAGTTCCATTTGTATGCCAGGCTCCTTTTCAAACTACAGCAAATTGGGTTTTCCATGAAGAAAGTTGTGAAGAAGCAGCGCTCCTTCAGGTTAAATATTTTTTAGACGAAATCAAAGAAGTCGATACAACGGTTGCTAACGAAACAATTCTCGATATGATCAAATGGCAGAAAGCAAATTTTGGATCGCACAAAGACCTCTATGCCAATGATATGAAAGATTTTATGAAAGGATATTATGGAATTGAAGATGAACAAATTGAAATTATTTATGACGCTGAAATTACTGATATTAAGAAGGCCATTTCTGCTGGAAATCCTATAATTGCGCCTATTACAGGCGATATCTTAGATAATCCATATTATCCATATCCGGGTTATCATATGTTAACTATCATTGGATACACTCCTGAAAAAATCATCACAAATGATGTTGGGACAAAACGAGGTAAAGATTATAGTTATAATTACGATATTTTTATGAGAGCGTTGAAAGATGCGGGAGGCGATATTATCTTGCTTAAGAAAGCCTAAAATGGTATACTTTTTAGACATTTAAATTTAGATGATGACCAAAAAAATAAACATACAGAAATTAATTAAGAAGCACAAAAAAAGAATCTTTAGCTTTAAGAGTAAAGGTTGGAGTGTAACTATGTTTTTAATGATGGCTGTTTTTGCATATTTTACACAGGCTTATCTTGATGCAAAATTTAATCCAAGTGTTGCACAGGCAAATGTTCTAGGGCCCCGTTCTGAAGTCACAGAAGCTTTTAAGATTAATACTGCTTACGATGTTTTTAAAGTTGAAGATGAATCATATTATGCGGCTCCGGGAGATACCGACGTTAATGCCTTTGCTTTTGGAATCGATGCAAATAGCGAAACAGCAATTTTAAAAGGTTTAACTCTTAATATAGTTGGCGAAAATGTAATTAAAGGCGCTAGATTGCTAGAACTGGGAGAAGTGGTTGCTGAAGGAAAAATTAAAAATAATCAAATTAGTTTTGCAAAATTCACTTCAATTCTTCAGCCAGAAACTTCAAAAGTTTATAAAGTGCAGATTGATGTAGAAGAAGAAATCAAGTCAGGTTCAAGATTTAAACTGGAAATTGTAAATCCTTATAGCCTCTCAATTTACCTAAATAATGAAATTGATTATTCGTTAGGATCTTATCCTATAGGTGGAGCATACGTTTCAGTAGTTGGATGGCGAAAATAATTGTGTTATTCTAGATCCAGACGCGATTATTTTAACTATTTTTCTATGAAAAAATTCTTACTTATACCTGCAGTTATTGCGAGTTTATTTTTTGGACAAGTGGCAAATGCCGTTATTAGCTTGCCAATTAATCTGAGTGACGTTGATGAATCAACATATTATTTCACCGCAATTGATTTCCTAAAAGATAACGGTGTAATTCACGGATACCCAAATGGTGAATTTAAACCAGACCAATGTGTTAATAGAGTTGAATTTTTAAAAATGTTATATCTTGCAGCGAATGAAGATGTTTCAGCAAACCCTGATGTTGAAAATATTTTTTCTGATGCTTCTACGGACGAATGGTATTGGCCATTTTTAGCTCATGGAGTTGATGAAGGTGATGTTGAAGGTTATGAAGATGGAACTTTCAGACCTGCCGAATGTGTAAATAGGGTTGAGGCAATTAAGTTGGCTGTCTTAGCTTTTAATAATGGAAGGGTTCCTTCATATGATGTGTTAATTGAACTCCCTTCTGATATTGCAAAAATGACAAATCTAACTGAACAATGGTGGTGGGATTTCTTAAAACATGCGCTTGCTGCACAATTAGTTGGTCTTGAACACTTCCCGAGATTTGATCAAACTGATTTTAATAAATTCAATTTTGAACCAACCAAGCCAATGACACGAAAGGAAGTTGCTGAACTTTTATATCGAACTAAAACAGTTGCAGACAATGATTTGGATGTATTTGATTCAGGATTTACACCATGGTGGGTAAATTTTTATAGAAGTGTGACTTCAGGAGTTTCTTTTTCTTTAACTGATGGATGGATGATTAAAGGAGATTATTACTACAAATCAGGCAATTATACTGCGAATTTTCCTACAATTGTGATGAAAAATATTGAAACAGATGAAGAAGTGATTATTAATGAAAGATTTATGCAATGCACAGGAGTAGACGCTGCAACCTGTTATGATTTAGCTGAAGGATTTATGGTAGGAGCAGAGGATCCATCAAGTGAAGCAATAAAACTTATGGATAAAGTTCTTTTAACTTTTAAAGTTCCTGAAACTTTTATAGAAGGTATATCGACCTTTCAAAACGCGGAATACGATTACTTTTTTGAATACCCGGCTTCATTGGTTATAAATAGTAATGATTACGAAACTCCGGCAAGCGAATCTTATATAATTTGGGTTCCAAACGTTGATTTAAATATTGAAATCCAGGATCCGGAAATTTTTACAGAAGACACAGGTTATGGCTCACATCTCTCTCTTCCTTTAAGAGGATTTGCTGAATATATCAGGGAAGAAAATATTCGAATTGAAAATCCTAACTTTCCTGACAAAGAGATTGGGGACTTAGAAGAAACTACAGTAGCTGGTTTTGATGCTTATCAATTTGATTTAACTTATAGCTTTGAAACTGAACGTGGTGGATATGTTTTATATGATAAGTATGAATATTTTGTTTTTAATAATGGTGATTTTCATATAGTTACCTGGCTTCCAACTGAAAGCGAAGCTGCTTGGGCTATATTAGATAGTCTGAAATTTGAATAAACAATTAACCTTATTTTATATGAAAAAATTGCTAATTGTACCAGCAGTTATTATTGCTATGCTCTTCGGGCAAATGGCAAATGCTACTGTTGAGTACACGCTTGCGTTCTCGGACGTTGATCAAGACACCAGTTATATGACAGCTATCGCATGGATGCAGGGAAACGGTGTGATTCAGGGGTATCCTGATGGAACCTTTCAGCCTGACAAATGTGTAAATAGAGCTGAATTTTTGAAAATGATGTATCTGACGCTTGAAACAGATATTGTTGTTGAAGATGGATTTGCAGGTTCAAATTACTATGACAATTTCTTTAGTGATACTTCGACTGACCAATGGTA
>JAUVDZ010000103.1 GCA_030595015.1 Candidatus Peregrinibacteria bacterium
GTTGGAGCGCCTTTTGCACCTGAAGCAAGAGCATCCTCTCTATCTTTTTGTACTTCTTCTTTATATTTACCATTATTTAAACAATCAGAAAGAGTGGCCTTGTTTAGCCCTAATTCTGCTGAATATCCAATTAATGTTTCATTTATATCTGTTGATTTTCCCCAGTCAGCTTGTTTTTCAAATAATAATTCATGCATCTCCCAATATTTATTTTGATCACCGGCACACTGTGCAGCTTCAGCAGCATTTTGTGCTTTTGGATGTATGTTTAAAGGGAAATCTCTATAAACATATTTAACTTTATTTGTATCTAAGAAATCTTTTTTAAGATCAGGAAGAATATTTGTCTGGAATTTTTTACAAAATGGACATTGAAAATCACTAAAATCAATTATTACAACTTTTGCGTTTTCGGCGCCCAAGAAAGGGTCATTATCAGCTGTTGCTTCTTTTAATTCAGGAGTTGGTTTAGGATTATTTTTATCTTCCTGTTCAACCTGTGTTTTTTTTGCTTCTGGTTCAGGATTTGAAAAGCTGAATGAAGTAAGTTCAAATCTGCCGACTAGATAGCCTAAAAGCACTCCGATTAGAATTAATGCGACTGTGCGCCAAATATTGGAATTCATAATTACTAAGTTAAATAACGTCAATAATTATGCCTTATTTTTTATGTATTCACAAATTTAATTAAATTGTATTTTTTTATTAAAAAGTAACCTCCACCACCAAGCGTAGCTAATAATAAAAGATATATCAGGTAGTTGTAATTGCTCTTCTCGATTTCAATTAACGCGGGTTCTGAAATTATTTCAAAGTCATTTAAAATATTTTCATCATTGGTTGTTGCGCTTATTATTGCCCCCTTTTTAAATATTTGGCCGTACATTGAAGTTCCATCGTCAATATATTTAATGGCAATATTTTCACCAGTATCAATTTTTAAAGATACATATGCTTCTTTATCATTTATTTCAATAATTTCACCTTCGTATTTATATAGCTTCGGATTTTCTTCTCCTGGAGTAAGTTCTTCAGTCCATTCAAATTTAAATTCATCGCTATCGGCAATTTGAATTTTGGCATAAGAAAATCCGCTTTCTGACTTGTCATATTCAAGTTCCTCAATTAGATCTTCATTAAAATCAAGTAGTCGCACCTTCCCATTCGTATTTTTTAATGAGAATCCTAACTCTTCATCACTTATGAGAAGGTGCTTATGCTTTTCTAGGGCGTTATTCGGAAATATGTATTTAGTTTTCGTGCTTTCTCCTGTATCGAGCATCCAATTTCCTAAATTCACAGTTTCATCAGATTCATTTACGATTTCAATCCATTCATTACCTTTGTCGGTTCCTTCAGGATTAGGAAAAATTTCATTAATTTTAATTTGTGTAGATAAATCTCCATTTGGAATTACAATTTTTGTTTCTTTTTCATCATTATCTTTTTCTTCGGGTTCTTCTTCAAACTCAATTATATTTTCTGTTAAAGGGGTTATAGTTTTGCTCCATTCAAAGCCACTCCCTGAATTTGAGTAACTTTCAGCTTCAGGTGTTTTTTCATAATCAACTTCATCAACTAAACTTTCTTTTTTATCAAACAATCTTATAGAATCAGAAGAATTATTAAGATTCAATTTAGTTTGCCAGGAAGGAAGCAATATAAATCCTCCTGAATTTATCTCGTGTATATATAATAAGGTATAAGATTTACTTCCGCCCTCTTCGTCATCGATTTTCCAACCTTCTAAACTACAATTTTCGTTCCCTGTATTTTTAAGCTCTATCCATTCTTGCCCTCCATCTTTTCCTTTTGGATTTGGATAGATTTCATTAATAATTATGTTTTTTTCGCAAATATTTTTTTCCTGCTCAGCAATTATTTCACATTCTTCATTAATTGCTTCTTCAGGATAATTAAAAATGAGTTGAGGGAGTTCAATTTCAGGCAAAGTTACTTTTTCAGGTTCGTTTTCAGAACCCGGCGTTGGAATATTTATGATTACCCAATCTTCAGGTTTATTTGAATCATTATTATCTTTACGGCTGATTGAATCTGTTTTTAACACCTGGTCACTATTAATACAGCTTTCAATATTGCTGTATGCCCATCCACCATCATTGGCAAAAGCTTCAAATTCTGATATTTCACCTGTAGTAGGTGATGAATTTCTCCAACAAACCATATCAACAATTGTATCGTTTGGACTTTTTATTACAACTTGTTCTGTGGTCCCTGTTAAGCCACTTTTTGTATCCTGGATAATCAAAAGTTCACCATCATATCCAATTAAATCATCATCTGCTTTAAAATAGATCAAAATATAATCTCCAGCTTCAACTTGAATATTCGTTTCAATTTCTAAAAATGCTCCATCATCATAAATTTTCATCCCTTGAATTGAACCGCTTTCAACAGCCAATAATTCGATCCAATCGTGTTCTGTGTTTTTAAAACCAACTTCATTTATCAGAATTTTTGGAAACGGTAAAATAGTTGGATCAGGAGTAGCAGGGGAATTCGCAACAACTTTATTAATAAAAAATAAATATAAAAGAAGGACTGAAACTATGCTGTAGATTTGAGCCTTTTTAAACATATAAAAATATTAAGGACTACAATCCTATCAAACACTTTTAAAATTTTTCTAAAAAAAACATAAAAAAACATATTGATTTTTGTAATGAACTAGGTAGAATCTCGTTTTGTAAATCTATTAATTGTAAAGAATGATCGAAAGAGTAGTGCCGTCAGAAAAATTAATAAAAGAAATAAGAACTCCAAAGCAAATAATAAATAAAATGCTGTTAGGTGGTTGGAATAAGCATGTTTTTTCTGCTCAGGAGGTTCAGGAAATGGTTTATGCTTCTAATTTAACAAGAATGGAAGGACAAACATTATATTATCCTGGGAAAATTGAAGATTTACCTAACTATGTTAAAAGAAAAGGCCCTGAAGTTATTAGATTGGTAATGGAAAATCATGCAAAAATACAAAAAGCTGTCTCAGATGTGCTTGTAGAGTTAGGGTGTGATTTGTTTTGTGTTATTGATCCTACTTTAGAAAGGGAGGATTTGTTAGGAACCGGATATTCTACAGTTCATGGGAAAAGTCATCTTTTATTAAAAGAGGGGAAACCAGGAAATCCTATGCCTTATGCAGACAGAAAATTTGATAGAACTGATTTTTCTGCCTATGAAAGAGTTGTTAGATATATTGGGATTGATATGAAAACAAAATTTTTTAAATTAGTTGAGAATTTAGCTGGATCCCCTTATTTAATGGAAACTAATAATTATAGTTTTTTACAAAATATGCAGGTTTTGGTTGATACAATGAAAAAGTGTAATCAGGAACATCTACAAGGAAATGTTATTAGAGATATTAAACAGGAAAATTGTTTAATTGTTCAGGATCCATCAAGAAAATTAGGTGTTAGAGGGAAGTTAACTGATCAGGAGCTTATGGAGAGGGAAGGAATGATTCCGATTGATCCGGATACGAAGAAACGAAAACTTACGGGTACGCCTGATCATTATGATGTTATGTATTATAGATATTATCAAAATGAAATAGATAGCTTAAGCCTTTCTATTGATGTATTTGCATATGGGATTACTTTATTAGCACTTTATTTAGAAAAAGATTTTGATAAGTTTATTGATAAATTTCATAGAACGGAAAAAGGGGAAAAAGGAGAAAAGCCGAAGTATTCTCCTTATTTGGTAAGCATAGATAGAAGTGATATTTCCATGGTGCTTGCAGGATTGAAAGTTGATATCCCTAATGATGTTTTGGAATTAATTATAAGTATGTTGCAAAAGGATAGGAACTCGAGGCCCAAGCTCCATGTTGTAATTAAATTTTTAAAAGATAAATACGATTTAGAATAATTAAACTGTAGTAATTTCAGACATTTAGGACACCATAGTTAAGTTTTTGTTTTTGCAGGCGGTATTTCAGGATTCCGAACTTTAAAGGAGTCATGAAATGTTTGCTTT
>JAUVDZ010000140.1 GCA_030595015.1 Candidatus Peregrinibacteria bacterium
TGGTATGCCATCGCCATCTTCATCTGCATTTAAAGTATCTACATAGTCTAAAGCTTCTTGTTCACTAATTGGTGGTTCTGGTTCTTCAGGAGGCGTTAATTCGCTTGTATGTTTAGCATAAGTCATTCTGCCTGTGTCTGGGTTTCGTACCACAGAATAAAAGAACAAAAGCATTCCTGAAGAATTGTTTTTAGGATTCGCACTAATGTCTAAATAACTATCTTTCGGGAAGTTTGCATCAAAGTTTTTGTTTAAATCCAATTCAATCTCAGGAATTTCTAAAATATTTGTTTCATAAGTAATTATTCTTGTTTCTTGTATTGGAATTGTAGGAATTTTAAGAACATAAGGATTCAATGACATCCCAGTTTCAATAATCTCCATCTCATTTTCACAATTAATACATTTAATGCTGTCTCTATTCAATTCAAGTTGATCCGGAATAAAGTCAGCTAGCATCAAGTCATTAATATCAGCTGCTGTATTATTAAATAAAGTAATTGTATAAACGATTTTGTCGTTTAAGGCGAGAGTTGCACCATTTATATCAACAGCCTTCTT
Source organism: Candidatus Peregrinibacteria bacterium (assembly GCA_030595015.1). Taxonomy (GTDB): domain Bacteria; phylum Patescibacteriota; class Gracilibacteria; order UBA1369; family PNNO01; genus JAUVDZ01. The sequence goes on from JAUVDZ010000140.1 coordinate 562, forward strand.
TGAGCTTTCCTGAGCCCCGAAGATAGGATCAACATCCATATAAATAAATGCTAATTCTTCACTTGTAGCAAAATCAGCAGGATCCGCTCCAAGTCCAATCAAATCAGCTTGGGTTGAACTATCAATAAACTCATTTGTAGCAGGATCGCCGGATTTCATAGTGAAATTTACGAAGTTAAAGTCGTCATCAAGGTTTGTGTCATCTTCAACTGGCATCCCTTCATAATGAATCAAAACTTCATTTTTCAAATCTTTGCTTGAATCCACACGCATACCCAAATTATCTAAAATCTGACCAGTCGTATTAAATACACCTTCATTATTGTAGTAGATTTTTATATTTCCGGAAAATTCAGCCAAGACAAGATCAGGATAATCATCATTATTTAAATCACCAATCTTCATTGAAGAGATTTTATCTTCAATATCCAAATCTAAATGGACCCGGTTTAATTCTCCCTCGTTATTTTCATATAAATAAATGCAGACTTCATCACCAATACAACTATCTTTTGTTGAAATCAGGAAGTCATCATAGCCATCATTATTGAAATCTGCAGCCGCAAAACTATAGATTCCATTCGCAACATCTAATAATAAGCCTTTGTCTTCAAATTGTTTAGCAGAAAGTTGATTTTGAATTAATCTAACTTCACCTGATTCATAAGCAAGAATTAAATCTTCAAGACCATCGTTATTATAATCAGCCATTACCATTTTTTTGATTGTTTCATCGCTAAAGAAGATCGGTTGACCAATGTCATTTGTAAATCCTGAACTTGTAGCGTTCTTTTTTTGATTTAGTCGGACTGTTGGATCACCCAGTACGATTCCAACTTCAGAGACAAAAGGTTCATTTGCAACACCAACGCTATTGCCTGCCGCAAAGAACAAGCTATGTTTATTGTCGCCATCAAATCCAATTGCTTGTTGATCGTAAATATTTTCTAAAGAAGTGTGAGCAAACCCAGGAAGGCTATTCCCGCTTATTGGTACTCCTTTTTCTGTAATAACTATTCCTTTTGGTTCGTTTGTAGAATATCCTGAAACGCTTTCTTCAATTCCATAATCAGATGAAGGATTAAGCTCTCGTATATACATTTTAGGTAAATAAGTGATTCCATTTTGGAATTTAAAAGTAGGATCAACAACTTCAGCATTTTGTGTTAAATTTTGTGCAAATATAATTTCTGCAATTTCTTCTTCACCTTGTTTAACACTTAATGTTAAGAATGGGCTTTTTACCTCTACGATTGCAAGTTCAATCAGGTTGTCCAGAACCTGGACACTTCCATTATTGTGAACTGTCAATCCAGCGATTCCATTAACCGTAATGCTCACAGAATCTTCAGCTTTGACAATATCGTAGATATCTTCTTCTGTCTTCTCAATAATAAATATACCTTCTGCCAGCGTATCAGTTACAGCTTGCGATTGAACCGAGATAGACATGTCGTCAGGATAGACATAATTAATCTCTACGATGTTTTGGTTCAAATCAGGATTCTTAATTATTACTTTATTTGGTTTTATTTTTGAATTTGCCGGAACAAACTCAGAGCTTAAATTACTTACATCAGTAAATTCAACTCCTCCGTGACTATTTACAGTTAGTAAAGGTTGATCTGGCTTTGCTTTTAACGTAGTGGCAGTTACTGCCTGAATAGTTCCGCTAAACAGCATTTCGCCTGCTGCATAGTTTTTTTGAGTCACATCACCAAATTCTGCACCTAGCATTGTTCCGTATAAGCTTCGTGAATTTTCACTTACTAAATCAGTAGCTTTAACTTTGCTAACAGCTTGTAAGTCTAATGTGCCTGCTTGCAAACCAGCTAACCCCGCAACAACATGTACTGGCCCTGTAACTCCATTACCTGCAATTTGCGATTTTGCCACTCCATCAGAAACTCTGACAGGATTCGTACTCGAAACCCGTCCATATTTTGATGTTGCATCTGTCACCATAAATTCAACAAATAATTGATTTTCATTTTCTACAAAGTTTCCGAATTTATCATAAACTCGCGCTTCAACTTCAATTTCTCCATTCGAATCAAAAGTTTCACTTAAACTACTTAGTCTAATTTCAAAAGGATCATTAGCAATTACACTTATTTCT
>JAUVDZ010000044.1 GCA_030595015.1 Candidatus Peregrinibacteria bacterium
GGGTACTGTCAAAAATGCTGCATATTTGCTGTATTTTTTGATACGTCTCTTTTCAAACACCTTCAATCACTATATAATACTCGCACTATGGCAAAATACATCGTACAAGGAGGTCAAAAATTGAATGGAACCGTGAAAGTGAGTGGTTCTAAAAATGCTGCGCTACCAATTCTATGCGCAACGCTTTTGACTAACCAAAAATCCACAATAAAAAACGTGCCAGATATCGCAGATATTCGCCATATGATGGGCTTACTTGAATTTATTGGATGTGATGTAACATTCGAGAAAAACGTTGTGACTGTTGATCCGAAAGGCCTCAAAAATAAGCCAGTTGTAATGGAGGGAGTTTGCAATATGAGAGCTTCTGTTCTTCTGCTTGGACCTTTGTTGGCGAGATTCAATAAAGCGAAAATTTCATTCCCTGGTGGATGTATTTTAGGAAAACGTCCTGTTGATGCACATTTATACGCTCTTGAAAGTTTAGGTGGTGAAGTTCATGACGATAAAGACTTAATCAGCCTTACTTCAAAAGGTTTAAAAGGAGCAGATATAACAATGAAGGAAATCTCAGTAACTGCTACTGAAAACGCAATTATGACGGCAGTTTTATCATATGGGAAATCCCGCATACGGCTTGCTGCAGCTGAACCTCATGTTCAGGATTTATGCAGAATGCTTAATCAAATGGGTGCAAAAATTAAAGGAATTGGAACACATGATTTAGAAATTGACGGAGTTAACACTTTAAAGGCAGCAAATCATACGGTTACAGGAGACTATTTAGAAGCCGGAACTTTTGCAATAGCTGCCGCTCTTACAAACGGACACGTGAAAATTACAGGAGTTAATCCACACGATCTCGACATAGTTTGGAATAAATTCGAAGAAGCTGGAATTAACCTCGACTTCACAAAAGCATCAGTTGAAGTTTTGCCACACGATAGACTAAAAAGAGTTAGAAAGATCAGAACTGCAGTATTCCCAAGCTTTCCAACAGACCTACAAGCCCCTTTTACAGTTTTACTCACAATGACTCCAGGAGAAAGCATGGTGCATGAAACACTTTTCGACGGACGCCTTAATTATCTTGCAGAACTCGAGAAAATGGGAGCAAAATTTGACACTCTAAATCCACATCAGGCGATTATCCACGGACCATTCAAATTAAAAGCCGCGCCAATCTCATCATGGGATATCCGAGCCGGCGCTGCTATGGTGCTCGCAGCCCTTGCTGCAAAAGGAGAAACTGAAATCAGCAATATCGGATTTATTGATCGCGGATATGAGAATTTGGAAGGGAAATTAAAAAAGCTAGGCGCTAAAATCGAAAGAGTTTAACACCCAGCCAGTTAATTTATTCTGCGCAAACTGTTTCAGGATCGTTTAGGAACGGGCTTATTAAATAGCTATTACGCGCAGTAATTGCATCAAAGGCTCCTTCTTCTTCTGCATCAAATCCATAATAAGTTAATTGTTCTTTTAACAAAGGTGCCAAATCTTCTTCGAGATCTAAATCCAGACTGAATTCTCCGGCATCATATAATTTGCATAACATTTCTTCATTAGCCACATCGAATCTTTGCTGTTCATCAAGTATAAGTCTGTAGATATTTTCACTAACTCCACCTCTTGTTATTAAATCTCCAGGATTATATACATCTACTTCTTCCAATAAATTCATTTGTGCTGCTGTTGTAACATAAGTTGAATACCATTGATCTAAGCCAACATCATCAAAAGCAGTTTCCGGTAAATATGATAATCTCACATTAAAAATTTCTAAAAGCATTTTCACAGCTTCAACTTTTAAAACATTTTCACCTGGTTTAAATTCTCCGTCTTCATAGCCTTCAACCCATCCCTGTTCTTCAGCAAAACAAACATAAGGCGCAAACCATTCAAGATCTACATCAGGGAAACATCCATTATAATCAACAATTTGAGGATCAAATCCAGCTCCGAGAACCAAAATTTTCATTAATTCTGCTCTTGTTAGATTGTTTTCAGGCTTAAATGTTCCATCCGGATATCCTTCAACAATTTCATTTTCGTAAAGATATTCGATTGCAGTTTGATTTGGATGACCAACATAATCCATGAATTCAGGGATATAATCTCCAACACTAACTGGAATAATTTTTGAAGTTGCAGTTCTTTGTGAATCATCATCCATAGTCGCATAAACAGTGTAACTTACATTACTTGCACCTCCTCCTATTACTGTACATTCAAGGTCTGGGCTATCAATTTCCGGCATTGGTTCACAATCTAAAACTTCAGGATCAAAGTTCCATTCCCATGTAAATTCTGCCATTCCAATAGAAACAACTTTTCGTGTAAAAGAGATTTCATCTCCTAGTTCAACTAATAAAAAATCGCCACCTGGTGTGTCAGTTGTTTTAGGATCTGATTCAAAAACTACCAATAGCTCATAATCTTCCTGCGCAAAAGCGATTCCACTTGTTGCAAATAAACAAATCATTGCAGCAAGTGCGATTAATTTTTTCATATTTCAAGGTTAGTAATAGTCAAAAACATTTTACTTGTTTCAATAAATAAAATCCACTCTCCCCTCTTTGTCGTTTCGCCTTACCACCATTCCGCGTTCCATGAAATTTTTCAATGCCTCTTTATGTGGATGTCCAAAATCATTATCTTTTCCGCTTTGAATCACAACAATCGAAGCTCCAATCGCATCCAGAAATTCATCGCCTGAAGCAGTCTTGCTTCCGTGATGGCCAGCCTTATAGATCTCAGCACTTAAATCAAAACCAGATTCTAACATCTCTCGTTCTTCATCATGTTCAGCATCTCCACTCAACATAAACGAACCGCCAGGCCCAAACACTCGCACAGCAATTGAAGCATCATTTTTATTTTCGAATTCATCTCCAATCCGCCAATCCTCAGGCCAAATAATATCAATATATACATAAGAACCAAGTTTAATATCGCGATCAGCACGCGCATAAATCAGCTCAACGTCATCAACAAGTGTAAGAATTTTTTTATAATAAGGATTGTGAGAAGGCGTTCCAACAATCATTAATTTTCGTACATCATATCGTTTAAGAATCTCAACAAAACCATTTAAATGATCCGCATGAGGATGAGTAATAATAAGTAAATCAAGTGTTCGTGAATATCGTGGCATGACTTCACTTAACCGCTCTAAAACATTCATTGAAGGGCCACTATCAATCATTGCATGGTAATCATCAGGAGTTCGGATATAAATAGCATCACCTTGTCCAATATCAAGAAAGGAAACCTGAAATCGCGCTCCAGGAAGATCAGGCAGCAAAAATCCACCAATCAGGATTAGCGTAATTAGTAAGCTGATGATTTTTGCAGGTGTGAACATATGATTAAACTACTAAAAAAACATTAAGAAAACTTAAAATTTTTCTAAAAATTGACAAAAATATATCCAATGGATATATTCGCATCAGATATTTTAATATGAATTAATTATGGTCACAGAACAACAAAAACAATCAAGTCCGGAAATAGCAGAAATACATAATCTTGCAATAAATTATTTTGAAAATGCTGGTGTTGCATTATTTTATGAAAGAGGATTAGAAGTTGAACCTCTGAATGGTAAGTTTCGTGAAGTCGTAGATGAACATTCAGCTAATAAAGATAAATACTATAGCCAGCTTTTAACGCAAGTAGTAGACCGACTTTTGACTCCTGGAGAAGTTGATTTTAATGAAATTATTAATGAATCTATTGATCCAACTCATGGATCTGTAAGATATTTTGAGGAACACGGCGGTAGTTTTAGTGGATGGCTTCATCAGTTAAAGACAGATACAATTGACGCTACAGCAATAATTGCACGGACATTAAGGGAAGATAATGACAGACTTAGAGACATTTTAAGAACAACAAAGGGTGCGGAACAGTCAGTAGTTGAAGTTCTTTCAGAAAAAGAAACCGACCCCCTTTCTTAAAGAGTCGGCTTTTGTACATGGATCTTTCGCTACGAAATGCGAAAGCTTATTTTGAAACTTGTTTATTCTTTCTTCGTCTTAGAGCTGCAAGTCCAAGTGAAGCACCAATCATTAGGCCTACACCTGCACCAGTTTCAGGTAGCATGATTGAAGTAATCATCCCGCTACTTTCAATTCCATCTGCGTTCATAGTTGTAAGTTTGAAGTAGTATTCAGTACCTGGAGTTAATCCGGTTACATCAACTTCATCACGCTCTGCACCTAGAGAAGTACCAGCATCATAACTAGAACCTCCGTCAGTAGATTTATATAAAATTTGATCGATCACTGAAGGATCATCAACTTTATTCCAGGTTAATTTAACAACTAAGTCGTTAACAACTGCAGCTACAAAGTTTTGTACGTTTTCAGGAGTTAAAGCTAATCCTGAATCGTCGTCGTCATCATCATCATCATCATCTGCTGCTAAAACATCAATGTCTTCTTCTGCAGGAAGTTCAACATCTGAAATAACCATATTTCCAGCAAATACAGCACTGTTATCTAATAGAGACATTTCGTTCCCGGCTTCATCAATTACACCGGTAACAATTACCGAGTAATTAACGTCAGCTTGATCTGAAGTTAAGATGTCTGCAACAGTTCCTGTTTCATCAAGTTCTACGCTTATAATTTCTAATTGCATACTTGCATCACCTTCTTCAGCAATGAAGAAGTTTTGAGTAGCATCTGAATCTAAAATAACACCTTCTGAGAAAACAACTTTCATTGAAGTCGCCCCAGTTGATTCTGCATTTATAATTGTTGGAGCGTCAAAATCATCTTCTGGTAAATCACTAATTAAATCTGCACCCGGTTCGATTGTACTTCCGATAAATGCCGCAGTGTCAGAAGTCCCACTAACGATTGGGTTTCCAGCTGTATCTTCAATTTCAATTGAAGCAGTAAGGATATATTCTGTTCCACCTACTTGAGGAGGAGTAGTTAAAAGTACAGTTGCACCAATTACATCATCAGGATCCATTTCGACACTTAATACTTCTAAAAGTTCAGATGTTGAATTATCAATAATATTGAATGCTGCTTCCGGTGATAATGGAGGTAATACAATTGCTTCTGAGAATTCAACCTGAACTGTTTCCATATCTAATGCTAAAGTATCAGCAACAGTTGGAGGTTCTTCGTCAGCAGCCATATGTACTGCTTCAGGAGCTGAACCATAATCAGCCTCAGGTGTTCCGTAAACTTCATCAGAATAATTTACTGATTCATTTCCATCAGCGTCGTATGCAGTAACAGTAAAGTAAATTGCTTCACCATTCGGAAGATCTTCTACCAGAAATTCGATAACATCTTCTGCATCGACTACTTCATAAGAGTACTCTCCTTCTTCTGCTGTTACAGCGTCTGGTCCTGAATATATATGATAACCAGTAACTTCCGTATCATCAGTTGCTACGTCCCAGCTAAGAAGCACAGCTCCATCATATAACTCAATCTGAAGATTTTCTACATCATCAGGAGGAGTGATATCGCCTTGTGCACTGGCTGTTGGTACAACGCTCACTGTTAAGAATAATGCGAGCACTACAGTTGCTACATAAAATAGCAATTTATTCTTTGTCTCATTAGAAATCGAGATGTTTTCCATTTGTTTTTTTGTTAGGTTTTATATTTAAACATTTAGTTTTTGACCACTTCGGATTTTTCGAAATAATCAGATTATTATAACAAAAAAGAGCACTTTGGGCAATCACCTAGTGTTTACATAAATGGAGCGATGTTGTCTTATTTTTTCCCTTTTTTCTCCACACTTACTCTCATAATTTTATTATCATGCATTTTTAGAACTTTAACTTTTGCATGAGGGAACTTTATAACTTCTCCTGTTTTAGGAAATCTAGCCAATTTGTCCAGGATAAGTGCTGAAATAGCTTCTTTTTCATTACCTTTTATATTGATTCCAAGATAATCATTAATATCTTCTAGTTTTGTCACTCCATGAGCTTCTATTTCATAGTCAGAAACCTTTGAAATAGGCATTTCTTCAATATCAGATTCATCAATAATTTCACCAACGATTTCTTCTAAAAGGTCTTCAAGAGTAACAAGGCCGGCAGTTCCACCATATTCATCTAATACAATCGCCAGATGAGTGCGGGCTTTTTGGAATTCTTTAAATAAAACATCAATTTTCTTACTAAATGGTACAACCAAGTGCTGTTTAAGTTCACAATTTTCAAGTTTTTTATTGTCATGAAATTTTTCTGAAAGCATCAAAACATCTTTGATTGTCACGATTCCAATAACATTATCAATAGAATCTTTATATATTGGGATTCTTGAATGTGATTTTTTAATAACGAAATCAATGGCTTCCTGCAGCGTAGATTCAATTGGCAGAGCCTCAATTGAAACGCGTGGAGTCATAACTTCTTCAACTGCAATATCATTAAATTGAAGGATATTCTTTAGAAGCTCTTTTTCACGTTTTTCAATGCTGCCTTTTTCAGCTCCAAGTTCAATTAAAGCCTTAATTTCTTCTTCACTAACTTCTTCATCGTTATATTCGCTTCCCATAGCATTAATTAGAGCTTTTACAAGCTTGTCCATTACCCAAATAATCGGACTTAAAATAAACTGCAAAAAATACAAAGGTTTGGCTACAAATAACGAAATAGCCACAGAATACTTAGTTGCAAATGATTTTGGTGTGATTTCTCCAAAAATAAGAATCAAAAGTGTCATAACCCCGGTTGCGATTCCAAGTCCGGAAGATCCAAAAATTTCAGTAAAAACTACTGTTGCAAGCACAGAAGCTCCAATATTTACTAAATTGTTCCCAATTAATATGGTAATTAACAGTTTGTGTGGATTCTTTTTTAAGAGATTTAATGTGCCTGATCCACGTTTTTTTTCTTTAACCAAACTTCTAACTTTGGCTTCAGAAACAGAAATAATCGCAGTTTCACTACCCGAGAAGAATCCAGAAAGGAATATAAGTACTATGAGAGATATAATTTGTGCCGTCATGTTGCGGTTTTTTGATTAAGGATGAGTTCGCCGCTAGATACTCACTAACATTCGTATCTTTTAGTCTTTTATTATTGTACTTTCTTTGCTATCTTTTGCAAGGATGCATTTTAAACGTGTCAGTATGAAATTATCAATAGATTCTCAAATTTTAGATAATTATAGCGGACTTAAATTTGGAATTGTTATTGCAAAAACTGTTAATAACGAACGAAAGACATTTGCATTAAGCCAAATTTTTAACGGCCTTAGTGCTCAGACAAAATCTAAACTTAAAAAGTCCGAGCTTGATTCAATGCCAAAAATATCAAATTGGCATAATGTTTATAATGACATAAGCGGAAAAACCTTTAAAACTTCACTTGAAAAACTATTAAGAGAAGTTTTAGCAAGTCGCGAAGTGCCTTTTAATGATAATCTCGGTCAAATCCGCGATTATTGTATGCTTAAATGGAAATTTCCTATTACTTGTTTTAGTTTAAATGATATTTATGGTGATATCGAACTCGCAAATATTGGAAAAGATATTGTTTATAAGGATAAAGGAGGAGTTTTAACAAAAAAATGGAACAGTGAACAAGTTGAACGTGGGTCATTAACAAGACAAACAACAAGTGTTGTTTATATAATTGAAGATTTAGGAATTTTGGAGGAAGAGGAATTAAAAGAAATGACTGATGAACTTGCAAATATGCTTAAAAAATATTGTTTTGGTGCTGAAATTGAAACAGCAATTCTTAATTCTGAAGCTCTTGATTTTGATTTGGGAGTTGAAGGACAGACTGCAGCGCCAACTGAGGTCGCTGAAGAGAACGAAACAGAAGCAGAAGCAGAAGAATCTGAAAAAGTTATCCCTGAAGTTGAAGAAAAAATCCCGGAAGTTGAGGAAATTAAAGTCCAGATCGAGTCTACCCTTCAGACTCCTTCGCCAATTGTCGAACATACTGAAGAGGAAGACGACTCAATCGTTGATGCAACTTCACTTAAATCAAAAATACAGATTATGCTTGAAGAAGCAGTTAAAAATACTTTCCCTGAAGCTGCAGATATTGAGTTTAAAGTTGAGTACCCACGTGATGATACGCATGGCGATTATGCGTGTAGTGTTGCAATGAAATTGGCTAAACAACTTGGACAAAATCCTTTAGAAATTGCTGCAAAAATTAAATCAAATATTCAGCCTTTACAATTTATAGATTCAGTTGAGGTTGCTCAGCCGGGATTTATAAATATCAAAATTGCTTCTGATTATTTGGCTCAGGAAGTTAATAAAATCAATGAGAATAAGCCACTTTTCGACTCTTCAATTGGACATGACATGAGCGTTGTAATTGACTACTCATCTCCAAATATTGCAAAACCTTTGGGGGTTCACCACCTTCTTTCAACTGTAATTGGACAGGCGATCTACAATATTTATAAGGCCCTTGGATTTAATACGGTTGGTGTGAATCATTTAGGTGACTGGGGAACTCAGTTTGGAAAACTTACTTATGCATTTAAAACATGGGGCAATAGGAGGACAATTGAAAAAGATCCCATCCCTGAATTATTAAAATTATATGTTAAATTTCATGATGAAGCTGAACAGGATGAAACCATTGAAGATAAAGGTCGTGAGGAATTTAGAAAATTAGAGGAAGGCGATGAAGAAAATTATAAGTTATGGG
>JAUVDZ010000083.1 GCA_030595015.1 Candidatus Peregrinibacteria bacterium
AGCTACACGAACATCATACTTATATTGTTGTTGAGCTTAAAAAGCACGAATTCCAACCGCATTCTGAACAACCTAATCGCGTTATTATTGAATTCTACCCTGATGAAAAACTAAATATTAAATTAGTTAATAAACATGGGCGAACTTCTTCGTATCAGGATATCACAACCTCTGACTCAATTGCCTGCGAAGGTGGCAATTGTATGCCTGAACACGGCGTGTTGCTTCTTGATGCTTTAAATGAACGCAAAAAGTTCTTCCTGAGCTTCCCAGAGGTTATTACTACCTGGGAATTGATTGATTCAGTTTTGAAATACGCACGAAAAAACAATGTGAAGGTTGAAAGCTATCGAGATGGGTCAATGGGACCAAAATCACAAGGCAAAATTACTGAGATGGATGGGTTTGAGTGGTTTGATATACATTAGGGATTTTCATGATAAGTATCAGGTCCTGCGGCCAAAACCAGATTTAATTCGTAATTCCTTCAATGTGGAGCTCCATATTGGCTTATTTAAGCTAAACCATAGATCATGGTGTTGTGCTTATAAAAACACTATATTTGGAAAAACGACTTAATTCTGTTTTGAATAAGACTTTTTATTTTTTATCGGCCCTCGCCCTCGCTTGTTCTAACCACGAAGTAACTAAATCAGGATAAACAGTAATACTGATCTCTGCATCTTCATCTGCTTGGTTAATTAGCTCTCTAACTCTCTCACATATTTCATCTATATCATGAAAGGGAAAGTAAGGTACTACTTCTTTCCTATCACATTCTTTCCCATCACAGAAGATAACAGATCCCTCCGTAGAAGCATTCTTCAGTGCTGTTAATCTTTCTTTAATCTCAAATGATTCTAAACTTGGCTTAGCCATAAATATTATCAGTTATAGTGTAGTATACTAACTCAAATACTTTTAGTGTCAACAGAAAGTTTAATCAGAAACGAGGGTGTTGTGTCCAAAAACAACGCAATTGAGAAAACCACTCAAACTAGCCAACACTCAATCGCACCACGCGGCTCTATATTCATTCCATATCACATAAATCAGGTCTTGTTCCTTTTAAAATATTATTAACCGCAAAAGCTAAGAGCCTGTCTTCAGAATAATCTACAGAGGTAATAAATGGAAAATCATGCTCTTCGCCACCCATATCCACGCACCCTTTTGGACTCGCAATGCCATAGCCTAAATTCGGATCTCCTTCAAACTCAGAATGAGGGTCGTAGGGCAAAGCAATAGCTGGAGTTACATCTGGTTCCAATATAATAAGGGGGTTCATTTTTGACATTTTGATATTAAAAATATCCATAATATGTGCAATGCTTTTTGATTCAAGAAATTTAACTGCTATCGATTGATCAGTAGCAAACATTATAGATATAGCAGTTTCAGGATGCACATCAATTCGTCTTAAAAAGTCTGCATATTCTTCATTATCCAATTGCTCTCTTAAAGCTGCAAACAAACTGCTTAATGAATTAAATTCAATACCGATTCCATCAAGCTGAACTTTTAAAACATCCCGAGCCACCACTTCGGAAATAAATTCTATTTTCTCATAACCTTCTATTTCGAAGAAACTTGAAGGATTAATATCACATCTAATGCTACATACTGCATTGCTGCTTTTAGCATAATCAGGCATTGAATTAATTAACCTAAATGTGGCCATACCATCGTTGCAAGAATTTTTTAGTGTTTGAAGTGCCGCTTCTGCATCCCCTAAATTATCAAAATGGATTAAGGCTGCCAAACTGAATTCAGACTTTAAGTCATTGCGGTTTTGATCAAAAAGAACAATCTCACTACACTTAATACCAAACCTACGTAATATGCCTTCAAACTTTCCACCAGTGGACTCATCCTTATTTTTAATTTCAAATGGATTGAATTTCTCCATAATTTATGATTAATTAAATTAGATTTCTTTATATCACATAAACATATGATCTCCAATTCAATTAATTCACGAAAAATCGACTAAAAACCGTGAATATTTCAACCCACCCTCTCTTTTAGAGAAAAAGGTGTGTGGATGATTGGAGTTTGATATACTAAGCGCATGGAACTTAAAATGTTTACAACCCAGGAAGAGTTTGTAACAAAAAGCACTGATGTGATTGCATCGGAGTGTTCTTACGAGGGCGCGAAAATCGCTTTAAGTGGCGGTTCGACGCCTGGTCCGATTTATAATGCTTTGAATAAGCGTGACTATATCAAATTTGATAAAATTGAGTTTTTTATGGTTGATGAGCGGTATGTTCCGACTGGTGATCCGAATTCTAATTTTAAATTGATTGTGGATAACCTGCCAAAAGCTCATCTACATTCTTTTGATACAACTTTGCCAATCGATGAATGTGTGAAGGATTACGAAGAAAAGCTTAGCGAATATTTGCAGAGTCCTTTAAGTCTAAGTGTGCTTGGAATTGGAAGTGATGGTCATTTTGCTTCGTTGTTTCCGAACTCTGAGGCGCTTAAAGAACGCGAAAAACAGGCTTTGTGTACCCAAACTAATGTCCATGACGTAAAAGATCGTTTAACTATGTCGTTGCCTTTGATTATGCAAAGTTCAAAAATCCTCGTGTTACTTAAAGGCGATAAAAAATGGGATGTGATCAAGCAAATGGAAGATGAAGGAATACCTTCGGATGACTTCCCTGCCAGACATCTCATGAATCATCCAAATCTAATAATTCATTATTTTAGAACATGAAAATAACTTCAACTGCCTTTGAAAATGAAGGCATAATTCCATCAAAATATACTTGTGATGGAGAGAATATAAATCCGGCATTATTAATCGAAGATGTTCCTGAAGACACAAAAACGCTGGCCTTCATTGTTGATGATCCTGACTCTCCTGTAGGAATTTGGGTTCATTGGCTTGTTTGGAATATCTCACCGGACACAACAAAAATTGATGAAAATTCAGTACCAAAAGGTGCAGGCCAAGGCACTTCAAGCTTTGGAACAGTTGGATACGGCGGCCCATGCCCTCCATCAGGAACACACAGATATTTATTTAAACTTTTTGCACTCGACACAGAAATCGACCTGGATTCAAAAGGCGACAAAGCTGCACTTGAATCCCGCATGGAAGGACATATAATAGACAAGGTTATGTATTTAGGAAAATATTCGTCAAACGAATAAACTATGCTATAATTAGACCCTTGTTTTTAATCTCAAAAACTATGGTTGAAGTAATGACAAGTTATGGCAAATATGTTAAAGCCCCTCCTAAAAAGCCTGATTCGCTGCATGCTGAATGGGCTGGAAAAATTATTAAACTACTTGGTAGTAACACTACACCTGATGTAGAAGCTCCTGATACTTATCCTCTAAACGTAAAATATATACAAGAAATCCTGGAAGATGGTAGTATTAGAGCCCGTATATTAGAAGTGATCAAACACTAATGATTGAACAAGATCAAACATATAAATGTAATGTTTGCGGAAACGTAGTTAAAATAATTGAAATCGGAGGCGGCGATTTAATGTGCTGCATGGCTCCGATGGAACTCGTGGAATCTGCCAAATCTAACGAAAACGAATAATGATTTTATCTGACAAAACTTTGCGCGCAATGCTTGCTGATGGATCGCTTGTTGTTGATCCTATCACTGAAGAGTCGATTCAACCAGCTTCGATTGACTGCCGTTTAGGAAGTCATTATTTGATGCTCGATGATACTCGAATGGATATTCTTACTCTTGATAGCGAGATTAAATATCGAGATATTGAGGGCGATTCTATTACGATTCCGCCTCATACTTTTATGCTCGCGACAATTGCCGAGTATGTTAAATTGCCAAATGATCTGACTGCTTTTGTTGAAGGCCGAAGCTCAATCGGGCGAATCGGTCTGTTTATTCAAAATGCCGGATGGGTTGATCCAGGGTTTGAAGGCAAAATTACACTTGAATTATATAATGCGAATTCTTTGCCAATAAAATTACAGAAGGGTAGGCGAATCTGCCAATTGGTGTTTGCGAAAATGGATGGGCCTGCGGATAATCCTTATCGTGGCAAATACCAAGGGCAGGATAAATCAGTTGGAAGTAGGGTGTTTTTAGATAAGACTTAGCAGCCTGCGCTCATCATTAAACGATAGTCAATTGTTTTAATGTTTTCAATTTCATCAATAGATAAGAGTTCATGAAGTTCAGATTCCTGAAGATGCTCTTTGGCACATTCAACTACTGCACTAGCAAAAGCCGATCCCACCAATACTCTAATGTTCCAAAATGGATTCACATCCTCTCGACGAATTTCACTTCTTAAATGTTTTGGTAATTTTAATTGATTCATAACTTTCAATAATTTTAAACTGATTTCTTGACCTTCCGAGGGATCAAAATCTTTGTCTTTTAATCTCTTTTCAGCAGCACTCATTAAATCCCTTACGTGTTCTTCAAAATTTGGATGCTCTAATTGTCTAGAATAATAACCAGATAAAGCTTCTGTGATGTCTTGAATAGAAACTTCTTTTAACAACTCTTCAAATCTTTCTTTTAAATTTCTAACAGGATACACATGATTTTCTGAATCACTTAATTCAACTGCCCAATCACTTGTAGTATCAATAAGTGATGTGGTGTCTTTAAAATCTAATACTTGAAATTGCTCACAAGCTGCTGCAACTCTATCTCTGTTTACACCCATCACCCTTTCTACAACTATTTTTTCATCTTCCATACCAAAGTCGAGCCGTGTTTCCATGACTGTAACTAAATGTTCGAATAATGCATTCAATTCTTCCCCAGGTGTTTTTGGTGTTTGTGAATCTACAGTAGTCATATAAAATGATTAAGGAGAAAAATATAACAAGCAAATCAATGTCTGTAAAGCAAAATGTATTTATTTTTCACGGGGTTGGAGGAAGCCCAAACGAGAATTGGTTTCCTTGGCTTAAAGAAGAGCTCGAGAGACGCAGTTATAATGTGATCGTGCCGCAATTTCCAACTCCTGAAGGGCAAACTTTGGAAAATTGGCTTAAAGTTTTAGATGACTATCGCGAATATTTAAACGAAGATACGATTTTGATCGGACATAGTCTTGGCGTGCCTTTTGCTTTGAATGTTGTTGAACGTTTCAAGGTTGGTGCGGCTTATTTAGTTGCTGGATTTTATGGAAAAGCAGGAAATGATTTTGATCCTAAAATGGTTACTTTTGCTCAACGTGAATTTGATTGGGATCAGATTCGAGGAAATTGTGAGAAATTTGTTGTCTATCATTCAGATAACGACCCTTATATTAAGCTGGATAAAGCCAAAAAACTCGCCGAAAAATTAAATATTGAAGTTACTTTAATTTCTGGTGCAGGGCATATCAATCAAGGTTCAGGTTATACAAAATTTCATAAGTTGTTGGAAGATATTCGGTAGATGATATAAAACATAATGTGA
>JAUVDZ010000034.1 GCA_030595015.1 Candidatus Peregrinibacteria bacterium
AAGATCGCAATAAAAACGGTAAAGTTGTCCGTATAGATTCAAAAAACGGTAAAGTTGTAGTTGAAAAACTAAATATGAGAACTAAACATATTAAAAAGAGTCAAACTAAACCAGGTAGTAAAGTTACTTTTGAAGCAGCTATGCAAGTAAGTAATGTAATGCCTATCTGTCCTCAATGTAAAAAAACAACAAGAGTAGGATATACAAAATTAGAATCAGGTAAAAAGCAAAGAGTTTGTAAAAAATGTAAAGAATCATTAGATAAAATAACTACTAAGAAATAATTATGGCAAAAGAATTGACACCACAAGAACGATACACAAAGGAACTTGTTCCAAAACTAATGAAGGAATTAGGCATTAATAACGTAAATGCAGTTCCTAAACTTAACAAAATCACTATAAATGCAGGATTAGGAAGCATGTATTCGTCTGGAACTAAAGATTTCTCAGAGTTTGTAGAAAATTTCAGACTAATTACTGGTCAAACACCAGTTATAAATATTGCTAAAAAAGCGATTTCGAACTTTAAACTAAGAGAAGGAACTCCAAATGGAATAAGCGTAAACCTAAGAGGGAAAAGAATGTATGACTTTATTGAAAAATTAGTACACATTGTATTCCCACGTGTAAGAGATTTTAGAGGGATTTCTGATAAATCATTTGATGGAAACGGAAACTACACAGTTGGTCTTAAAGAACATACTGTTTTCCCTGAAATCAACCCTGATGACTTAGTGAAAATTCACGGAATTCAGGTTTGTATTAATACATCAGCAAAAAATGATGACGAAGGAAAAGCATTGTTAACAGCATTTGGATTCCCATTTAAGAAAGCTGAAGCTCAACCTGAAGTTAAACCAGCGATAGTAGCTGAAGACGAACCTAAACCTGTGGTTAAACCAGAGGTAGTAGCTGAAGAAGAACCAAAAGAGGAAGAAGTTGCTGAACCAGTAGTAGAAGCGAAAGCTGAGGAAACACCAACAACTGAACCAGAAGAAGACTTACCAGGAGAATCTCAATCAAAAACTATTTAACTTTTACCCAAATCATGGCTAGAAAAGCACTAATTGTAAAAACTAAGAAAAAACAAGACGAGTATATGAAAGCTCTTGAGCAAGGGAAAAAACCTAAATTCCCAACTAGAGTTTATAACAGATGCGGTAAATGCGGACGTAACAGAGGTTACTTCAGAAAATTCAACATGTGCAGAATCTGCATTAGAGAATTAGCACAAGATGGAAAAATTGCAGGACTTACTAAATCTTCATGGTAGAGCGACCAACGGGAGCTCTGTGGAGCGAGCCGCGTAGCGGCGAGCGAAGCGAAAACTTAATTACTAAATAATACATCTAAAAAAATAATATGAATACAGACCCAATTGCAGATTACTTAACTAGGATAAGAAACGCAGCAAGAGCGAAACATTCTCAAACAGTTATTCCTTACTCAAAAATTAAAGAAGGAATTACTAAAGTATTACAAGCACGAAAATTTGTTGGGAAATATGAAGTAGTAGAAAGTGGAAAATTTAAAGAGCTAGTAGTTGAAATAAAACCTTGGATAAAAGAACCTTTAAGCCTTAAAAGAGTAAGTAAACCAGGACAAAGAATCTATTTAAAAAGCAGTGAAATTAAAGCAGTTAAAAACGGGTTAGGAATTGTAGTTTTATCTACATCAAAAGGGATTATGACAGGTGAAGAAGCACGAAAAAGCAAACTAGGCGGAGAAGTACTCTGCGAAGCATATTAACGGACGCGAATAGCGTCTATGAAGCGAAGCGAAGTTAACTAACTATAAATTAATAACATTACATAATGTCACGAATCGGAAAATTACCAGTAGAGATCCCAAGTGGAGTAACTGTAGAAATGAAAGATGGATTTTGTGTTGTAAAAGGTCCTAACGGAACATTACAGGAAAAAATCCATGAAAGAATTACTGTAAAAATTGATGAAAAAGAAGTTGTAGTTACGAGAATTAATGATGAAAAATTCTCAAGAAGTTTACACGGACTTTCTAGAAACCTAATCGCAAACATGATTGAAGGTGTGACAAAAGGATTTGAGAAAAGATTGGAAATTATCGGAGTTGGTTACAAAGCACAAGCTTCAGGTAGTAAAGTTACATTAAACCTTGGATTCTCACATCCAATTATATATGTAGCACCAGAAGGAGTTAAATTTGAACTCGATAAAGAAAAAAAGAACGTATTAATTGTAAGCGGAATCAGTAAACAAATGGTAGGCGAAGCTGCTGCAAAAGTAAGATCATACAAAAAACCTGAACCTTACAAAGGGAAAGGTATTAGATACGAAGGAGAATACGTTCAGCGTAAAGTTGGTAAAGCTGTTGCCAAGGCGGAGTAACGCGACGTAGTGCCGAAGCAAAATCCTAAATAATAATCAAACTAACTAAATAATATAATGCCAAGTAAAAAAGAAATAACTAGGAAAAGAAGACATCAAAAGATCAAAAAAGTCGCACAAGGTTCTAGTGAACGACCAAGATTGGTTGTATTTAGAAGTAATACATCAACGTATGCTCAACTTATAGATGATTCTAACGGAAAAACTGTTGCTGCTGCATCTGATATGAAAGAAAAGAAAGGTTCAGGACTAGAAAAAGCAAAGAATATTGGACTGGAAATCGCTAAAAAAGCTAAAGAAGCAAAAGTTGTAGCCTGTGTATTTGATAGGAATGGATACAAATATCACGGAAAAGTAAAAGCTGTCGCCGAAGGTGCAAGAGAAGGCGGATTAAAATTTTAATAATTAATATCTTACAATAATATGGGAAAACCTGCATTCCACAAAGGAAGAAAACCAATGAGAGAGAAAAAAGAATTCGATGAAGAAGTAATTCAGATTGATCGTGTAACAAGAGTAGTAAAAGGTGGACGAAGACTTAGATTCAGAGCAACTGTTGTTATTGGGAATAGAAAAGGAAAAGTAGGAGTTGGCATCGGGAAATCAAACGAAGTAGCTGCTGCGATTCAAAAAGCGATTCAAAAAGCTAAAAGAAATATTATTATTGTTCCTATATTCAGAGATACTATTCCTCACGATATTAAACTTAAGCATAAAGCTTCAAGAATGATATTACTTCCAGCTGGAGAAGGTACTGGTATTATCGCTGGTGGAGCAGTACGTAAAGTAGTTGAATTAGCAGGAATTAAAAATATTTTAAGTAAATCATTCGGAACAAATAATAGAGTAAGCAATACACAATGTGCACTTAAAGCTCTATCACTTTTAAGAAAAAGACAAGATAATAGAGCACCAAAAAAAGAAGAAAAAAAACCTCAGGATTTTCCAAAAATCATTAAAGGAGGAGCGAGTAAAACGAGCTCTAAAGGAGCAAACGAAGTGCGAGATCTCGCTGCGAAGAAGGAGCAAAAGCGACTGAATGAGCAGGGAGAGCCTGTACGACGAAGTGTGAGCGAAGCGAAAAAGAAAGAAGCACCAAAAGCTGAACCAAGTAAGGCTATTGAAAAAAATGTAGCAAAAGATTCAAAAGCAAAAATAGAGCCTTCGGCTCAGGAAGAAACTAAAAAATAACTCTATAAATTAATTATAAAATGAAATTATTAACATTAAAAAGTAAAAGCGGAGCACGACATAGAAGAAAGCGTGTTGGAAGAGGAAATGGTTCTGGAATGGGAACATTCTCATGCCGAGGCATGAACGGACAGAATGCAAGAAGTGGTGGAAACAGAAGACCAGGATTTGAAGGAGGACAAACTCCTTTTATATCAAGAATGCCTAAATTAAAAGGTTTCAGAAATCCTAGCAGGGTGCCTTTTCAGGCAGTTAATGTTAAAGACCTGGAAGTATTTGATAACGGTGCAACTGTAGATGTATTAACTCTTGTTGAAAAAGGATTAGTTGCAAAGAAAAATTTACCTGTTAAAATCTTAGGAGATGGTGATCTTTCAAAAAAACTTACTATTAAAGTAAATTCAATTTCAAAATCTGCTGAAGATAAAATAAAAAAAGCAGGCGGAACGTGTGAATTAATTCCAAAAAAACCGCAAGAACCAAAAAAAACTAAAAAAACTGCGGAACCTGAAGCGAAATAGCCTAACCCTCCCCTTTTACAATGTTTAAATATTTACAACAAATTTGGAGCTCTAAAGATTTACGAAAAAAAATACTTTTCACTATTGGAATCTTAGTTGTTTATAGGATCTGTGCCCAGATTTCTATCCCAGGTGCAAATCTTGATGCAATTAAATCAGTTGTTAATCAAAATCAATTACTTGGAATCTTCAGTGCACTTACAGGTGGATCTGCAGAAAACTT
The DNA here is from genome assembly GCA_030595015.1 of Candidatus Peregrinibacteria bacterium. Lineage (GTDB taxonomy): Bacteria > Patescibacteriota > Gracilibacteria > UBA1369 > PNNO01 > JAUVDZ01. The sequence goes on from JAUVDZ010000034.1 coordinate 4,304, forward strand.
CTCGATCATTCTTATGGGACTTTCGCCTTATATTAATGCATCGATCATTATGCAGCTTTTAACTGTAATTGTTCCTAAGCTTGAAAATATTTCAAAAGAAGGTGATGCAGGAAGAAAAAAAATCAATCAATATACCCGATGGCTTGCGGTTCCTATCGCATTCCTACAATCATATGGAATGATTGTTTTAATCAACTCTCAGGCAGGTGGAATTCCAATTATAGATGGGATAGGTAATCCTGCTGTTATAATACCAATCATGTTAACAATCACCGCAGGTACAATATTAGTAATGTGGCTTGGTGAATTAATTACTGAAAATGGTATCGGAAACGGTATTTCACTTATAATCTTTGCTGGAATTATCTCTGGTATTCCAACTATGTTAGGCTCAACTCTTGCCCTGACAGTTACAGAACCAGACAGAATTATATCTTTTGTTTTAATGCTTCTCATAACTATCGCGCTCTTAGTCTTTGTGATTATGATTACAGAAGGGAACAGACAAATACCAATTATTTATGCAGGACGTGGAACCCGGGGTAAAAGTGATCATGCTGTATTGCCTATTAGAATCAATCAGGCAGGAATGATCCCTATCATCTTCGGTGTATCAATGGTTTCATTCCCAGGTGTACTTGCTCAGTTATTTGCCAATTCAGCAAATGAAACATTAAAAGCAATTGCAGACTTTCTTCAAACATATTTCTACTTCAATAGTCCTTCATATATCTTATTCTATTTCTTGCTTGTGATTGCATTTACTTACTTCTATGTAAGTATTACTTTCAATCCCGAACAAGTTGCAGATAATTTACAGAAACGTGGAGGATACATCCCAGGAATCAGACCAGGAACAGAAACTGCTGATTATTTAGGCAAGGTTTCAAGTAGAATGAATTTATGGGGAGGTCTATTTATAGCATTTATTGCTGTCTTCCCGATTATCTTAGGAGTTGCATTTACGTCATTAGCGATCGGTAGCATGCAATTATTGATTAGTGGTGCAGGAATGATCATCATCGTTGGTGTAGTTCTGGAGCTAATCAGACAAGTAAATGCTCAATTAGTGATGCATGACTATGGTAAATTCTATTAATGGAGACGCGAACGTGGCGAATAAATCAAAAATAAATATTAACTAACTAATTAACATGGATATACTTCTATTCGGCATACAAGGTTCCGGAAAAGGAACGCAGGGAAAAAAACTTAAAGATCATTATGGAATGACTTATTTCGAAACAGGTGGTGAACTTAGACGTTTAGCTTCTGAAGATAGTGAACTTGGACATAAGATCAAAAACATTATTGAAGCAGGTCATCTTGTAGATAACGACGTGGTGATGGAAATAGTTGAAAACTTTTTGAACAACGCTCCCGAAGGAAAAGGAATCTTTTTTGATGGAATCCCCAGAAAAATGGATCAAAAAGAATCATTAGATGCTCTTTTAAATAAACATGGAAGAGAATATAAAGGTGTTATTTTGGATTTATCAGAAGAAGACGCATTAGATAGATTAACTAAACGTAGAATCTGCTCAGGATGTAAAGAAGTATATCCTGCTAAATACGACAAAGATTCTTGTGAAAAATGCGGAGGAGAGTTAATCACAAGAACAGATGACAATGCAGAAAGTATAAAAGTCAGACTTAAAGCTTTTTCAGATGAAACAATGCCGGCAATTGAAAAATATGAAGAAGAAGGAAAATTACTTCATGTTGATGGTTCAAAAAATATTGAAGAGGTTGATCAGGAACTTAGACAAGTATTAGATCCAATTTTAGGTTAACTCGTCTCTGATGGCAATTATAATCAAAACACCGGAAGAAATAGCAATAATGCGTGAAGCAGGTAAAATCCTTCACACTATTTTATTTGAACTCGAAAGATTTACTGAAATTGGCAAATCAACAAAACAAATTGATGAATATGCGGAAAAATTAATGAAAAAATACGGAGTAATTGCATCTTTTAAAGGATATCATGGGTTTCCAGCTACTATTTGCGCTTCTGTGAATGAGCAAGTTGTTCATACTATCCCCTCTGCTGAAGCAATTTTAAAAAACGGCGATATTTTTACAATCGATTGTGGAGTTATCTATAAAGGATTTCATTCAGATTCAGCAATTACAATTCAGCTTGGCAGTGTCGATCCGCAAGTAAAAGAATTCGTATTCGTAGTAAAAAAAGCATTAAAAGAAGCTATAGCAAAAATCAAACCAGGAACTAAGTTAAATGTTATTGGAGATACTATTCAAAAAATCATTGAGGATAAACACGGATACAGCATTATCAAAGAGCTAACCGGTCATGGAATCGGACGAAGCCTGCATGAAGACCCGTATATTTTAAATTACAAAGATCACACAAACACAACTGTACTCAAAGAAGGCATGACTATTGCAATCGAGCCAATTGTAGCAATGGGTACAGGCAAAATTATTACCCTCAACGATAAATGGACAATCATAACTGCAGACAAAATGCCATCATGCCAATGGGAGCATACGGTTGTAGTTACAGCTAACGGCGCAGATATTTTAACTTAATATTGCCCATCTTCTTCCGGAGGATGCGTTTTATCAGCTAGAATTGCTTTTAATTGTGGAAGCACTAATTCCATTGACTCTCTTCCTTGTTCGATTGCAGCTTCTGCTTTATCAAACTCTAAAAGGCCGCATTCTACTTGTGGCTCAATTAATAAATCTGGTTTCGCTGCTTTAATTCTGATCTCCGTACTATCTTTTGAAGCGATATCTAATGCTCGCAAAGCGATTCCTGCTAAAAGCTGAAGATCTTGCTTTCGTTTATGAACAAAATGACTTAAGAAATTCATCTTTTTAAATAATTTTTTATATTTCTGTTGATGATATTTCGCAAATACCATTCCTGAAATATATTGTTTCGAAGTAAAGTTAACTAATTTAACTCCAACTAAAACATCTGGATTTTGTTCTCTTAGACATGATAACGGCACATTGTTTAATACTCCACCATCAATTAAATACTGATCGTTTCTAAATGTTGGAGGGAAAACTATTGGAATAGACGCCGAAGCTTTAATAGCATCTTTTAATAATCCTTCTTTAATAAATACTTCACTGCCTGTTTCTAAATCAACTGCAACTGCAGTAAAAGGAATTTTGCATTCTTCAAATTTCTTATCTCCGAATATTTGAGTTAATATTTCTTCTACAAAATCAGACTTTAAAAGACTTTCATGTAAAAGATTTAAATATTTAGCTGGAGAGAATTCAATATTCTGAAAATTCATTACAATCTGTTTTATCTTATCCAAAGAATAACCTGAAGCGTACATCCCACCTATAATCGCCCCCATACTTGTTCCGGCAAGAAGGTTTACTTCTATACCCTCCCGTTCAAGTACCTGAAGGATTCCAATGTGGGCAAATCCGCGAGCTCCACCACCACCAAGTGCAAGTGCTATTTTTTTTGGACCCTGAATATCACCATTTGACATTTTATTTTTGTTATTTCATTATATACATTTTACCAAAAAACCCGCATAAATTCAAGGTTTGCAATGCTGTTTAGTCTATCTTCGACATATATCTATACAATATTTTTTATTAAATGCAATACGTTTTTTTAAAAATTAGTTATTTTCGTTAAAACCCCTTGATTTAACACAATTATCGGGGTACTATCTCTTCGCTGTTTTATAGGTTTAGACCTCATAAAAGGCCTTAAATAACAAGAAGAATTATATGGCTAAAGAAGTCATAGAAGTGCTAGGGGAAGTGGTAGAAACCCTTCCTAATACAACTTTTAAAGTAAAATTAATTGATAAGAGCTACCCGGATCATACTGTTCTTGCCCATTTGTCAGGAAAAATGAGGGTAAATTATATTAAAGTTGTACCTGGAGATGTAGTCACTCTTGAGCTTACTCCTTATGACTTAACAAAAGGAAGATTAACATTCAGACATAAATCTCCTGAAGATGCCAAAAGAATGTTAGAAGAAAAAGAGGCAGAGGCGAAAGCAGAGGCCCCTGGAGAAGAAGCTGACGAATCCACTAATCAATAAAAACTATGAAAGTAAGATCATCTGTAAAAAAAATCTGTGATAAATGTAAGGTAATTCGCCGAAAAGGTGTAATCAGGGTTATCTGCGAGATAAAAAAACACAAACAACGACAAGGATAAATCAATCAATAACTACTAACTTATAATGGCAAGAATAGCAGGAGTAAACCTCCCTAAAGAAAAAAGAATCGAAATCGGATTAACTTCTATTTTCGGAATCGGACAAAGTCTGGCTGGAGAAATTCTGGATGACATTGGATTAGATAAAAATATTAAGGTCAAAGACCTTAAAGATGATGAAGTAGCAAAATTAAGAGAAGCAATTGGCAAATTAACTACTGAAGGTGATTTAAGAAGAAAATCTTCAATGGATATTAAACGTTTACAGGATATTGGAAGTTACAGAGGTTTCAGACATAGAAAAAAACTCCCTGTAAGAGGACAAAGGACTAAAACTAACGCAAGAACTAAAAGAGGTGGCAAGAGAATGACTATTACGAATAAAAAAATCGCAACTAAATAACCATTAATTAACAATTAAAAATGGCAGATAAAGATAAAAAAGCAGCTAAGAAAAAAGGTAAAAAACGAGTTTGTCCTGAATGTAATGTTTATATCCAGGCAACTTATAATAATACAATTATAACTATTTCTGAACCAAATGGAGACGTTATCGCATGGGCATCTGCTGGTTCTAACGGATTTAAAGGAGCTAGAAAGTCTACTCCATATGCTGCGCAGGTTGCAGCAGAAAATGCTGTTGAAAAAGCAAAACCATGTGGATTTGAAAAAGCTAATGTGTTTGTAAAAGGAGTAGGACCAGGACGTGAACAATCAATTAGAGGATTAAATGCAGCTGGAATACAAATTAATGCAATTACAGATGTAACTCCTATTCCACATAATGGATGTCGTGCAAAAAAAGCTCGACGTAATTAATATTCAATAATTAACAATTAAAAATGGCTCGATACAGAGGACCTAAAGCAAAAATCGCACGTAGAGAAGGTATAAGCCTGGCAGCATTCGGTAATTACGAAGGCTCTGCGATGAAAGCTGTACAAAAGAAGGACTATCCCCCTGGTCACAAAGGGAAAAAAGGAAGTTTTTCAAAACCATCAGAATATGGAAAACAGCTTAGAGAAAAGCAAAAAGCTAAAAGAATTTATGGTGTCTT
>JAUVDZ010000051.1 GCA_030595015.1 Candidatus Peregrinibacteria bacterium
AAAAAATATCAAAAAATTCATTTTAAGAATTAGAAGATTTATTTAAAGACAGTAAAAAAGAAATCATTTTTGCGCGAACTGCGCCAGAAGACAAGCTCAGAATTGTCTCAGCTCTAAAACGAAAAGGACACATAGTTGCAGTTACAGGAGACGGCGTAAACGACGCTCCTGCACTTAAACGTGCAGACATTGGGATCGCAATGGGAATCACAGGAACAGACGTTTCAAAAGAAGCTTCAAATATGATTCTCGCAGATGACAGTTTCTCTACGATTATCAATGCAGTAAGAGAAGGACGAACCATATATCAAAATTTAAAAAAATTCGTTTTCTATATATTTTCTTGTAATATCGGTGAATTATTCACAGTCTTTACAGCAATAATTTTAGGCATACCTGCGCCTTTAACAGCAATCCTTATCCTTTCAGTCGACATTGGTACAGATGTATTGCCAGCACTCGCCCTTGGTGTTGATGTAAGCGAAAAAGGAATAATGAGCCAACCTCCACGAAATCCAAAAGCTAAAATCATGGATCGCGCGTTTATATGGAGATTTCTATATGTTGGACTATTCATAGGTGCGATCACAGTAGGTGCTTATTTCTGGTCTCTATTCAGTCAGGGATGGCAATGGGGAATGGTGCTCGACGCAGACTCTGCAATGTACGTAAAATCATCGACATTCGCATTTGCGATCTTAGTTTTGATTCAAATGGTAAATGCCTACAATTCGCGTAGCGACCGCAAATCAGTCTTTCAAATGGGCTTCCTTAACAACCTTTGGCTCTTAGGAGCAATTACAATTTCTCTCTTGGTTGTTTACCTGTTAGTTGAAGTTCCGTTCTTTAATGAATGGGTTCATACAGCTCCTTTAGAATGGTATGAGTGGTTTGTTATAATCGGTGCCTCTTTTGGAATTTTACTGGTTGAAGAAGTGCGTAAAGCTGTAGTAAGATTACGATATGTACATAAGAGTAAAAGTTCAGCCTAGATCCCGCGAAAGCGGCATTGTGGACACAATGGAAGATGGCACAATTAAAGTGCGTGTTAAAGCTGCTCCAGAAAAAGGCAAAGCCAATAAAGAGGTAATTGAAGTTTTAGCAAAAGAATACGGTGTTCGTAAAAGCGATGTTGAAATCGTTGGAGGCAAAGTCGACCAAATCAAGTTAATCAAAATAAATGAAAGCTAAGAAGTCATTAGGGCAGAATTTTTTAAAGGATCGCAGCGTGTTGGCGAAAATTATTGAAGCTGCAGAATTGTCGCGTGATGATTATGTTATTGAAGTTGGACCAGGAAAAGGCGTACTTACGCATGAACTCATCAAACGAGCCGGCCAGGTAACTGCAATTGAATTAGATGATCGATTGATTCCAGGTTTACGCGAAATAAAAGGCCTCGATTTAGTTCACGGAAACGCTTTGGACTATCGTGCTCCAAACAAAGCATACAAAGTTGTAGCGAATATCCCCTACTACATCACTTCGCCGTTAATTTCACATTTTCTTCAATCAGAACACCGACCATCAAAAATGGTTTTGCTCGTTCAAAAAGAAGTCGCTGAAAAGATCTGCGCAGAACCAGGTAAATTAAATGTTTTAGCAATCCATGTTCAGGTATTTGGAAAACCCAGAATTGTATGCAATGTGAAGGCTTCAGCATTCGATCCAGCTCCAAAAGTCGACTCAGCTGTTATTGAAATTGATGTTTATGACAAGCCCTTAGTTGAAGATTACAAAAAGTTCTTTGGCATAATGCATCGCGCATTTTCAAACAAAAGAAAAATGCTTTCAAACTCGTTAAAAGATATGAAAGATAAGCTAGTTGAACTCGAATTTCAGAATATGAGACCGGAGAATCTTTCGATTGAAGATTGGAAGAAATTATTCTCCTTGCTCAGCTATTAACTCTTCAGCGGTTAATACAACTGACCCAAGATGGTTTAAACATCCTCGTAAACTGCTTTTAACTGTCGCACTCAAACTTGCGACATCCCTTTCAGGTAAATGTAGTAATGCAACTTCTAATTCTTCAATTTTCCCGGATATTATTTCAAGAATCTCTCCAGGAGTTCTTAGGTCTGGCCGTGCTGCTTCAGCTTCTTCACTTGATATACGAATTTCCATATTTTTTAAAATTAATTACAGGAAAGAATTATAGCAATATGCCGCCGTTTGTCAAACAGTTAACCTAAGCCAGACCGAGATTTAAAATATCGATTCCAAGTTTTTCTTCATCGCCTCAACCGCAGCTCGCGCAGCTTTATCGTATGTCTTTTCATCGTATTTTTCGCTCTTTTCGTATGCATATGTGATTCCTCGACTTGAGTTCACAATTGCACCTGCTCCGTCTTCATTGAAACATGGTTTTACGTCTTCTGCTCCGCCTCCTTGTGCTCCATAGCCTGGAACTAAAAAGATCGTATTTGGCATGATTTTTCGCAATTTTTCAGCCTGTCTTGGATAAGTCGCACCAACCACAGCTCCTACAAAATTATAATTAGTTTCACCAATATCATTTGCTCCCCATGAATCAACAAGATTACCCATAACTTCAAAAATACTTCCGCCTTCTTTCAATTCTAAATCCTGCAAATCACCAGACGATGGATTCGAAGTCTTCACAAGAACAAAAATCCCTTTTCCAAACTCCTTACAATTCTCAATAAATGGCTTAATCCCATCGTATCCTAAATAAGGCGTAACCGTAATCGCATCAGCATCAAAAGCTGCCCGCGACTCTCCATAAACATCAGTCATTCCTAAATATGCATCTGCATAAGCCTTTGCAGTTGAGCCAATATCATTTCGCTTAGCATCAGCAATCACAATCAAATCTTTTGCCTGAGCATAATCAATAGTTTCTTTATAAGCCTGCATTCCTGGAGCTCCAAAAACCTCATAAAATGCAACTTGAGGTTTAACGCATGGCACTAAGTCATGAATCGCATCAATAATTCCTTTGTTAAATTCAATAATCGCTGCTGCAGCCGCTACAAAAGGGTCTTTATGCTCCTTTGCTGCTATCTCAGTTATATGTTTAGGAATCTGGTTCATTCGTGGATCAAGCCCAACGCAAATCGCGCTGCCTTTTTCTTTAATCGCCTTGTTTAATCTATCTGCAAAGTTTTGCATAGTTTAGTGGTTAGCTCGCCCAATTCGGTGGGTCTGAAATAAATCTTTTAACTTCTGCCTGTTCTTCTTCTGAAATGCTTCCGCTCTCTTTTGCAACATCAGTTAAAACTTCAATATTACTCAAAGTTGATGCTGCAACCGAAGCTTCTCTAAATGAATCTTCTGCTTTTTGCATTCCGTAAGTAAAGATTGCAAAAACATCGTGAACTATACATTTCCCTTCATTTCGAATCGCGTTCACAGAGTTCAAACTACTTCCTCCAGTCGAGATCAAATCTTCAACAATTAATACTGATTTTCCTTCTGGCAAATAACCTTCAATTTGCTTACCCGCTCCGTGTCCTTTTGGCTTGTTTCTAACATAAACCATTGGTAAACCCAAGCGCTCAGCAACAAAAGCTGCCCAGGGAATTCCTGCAGTTGCAGTACCAGCCAAATAGTCAGGTTTTAATCCCTTTTCTTCCATCAATTTAATAAATCCATCAATAATCACAGATCGTTCTTCAACATAAGAAATCAACAATCTATTATCACAATAAATCGGAGAAACTAATCCTGAAGCATATGTAAAAGGTTCTTTAACGTTTAATTTAACGGCATTCGCTTTTAATAAAATTTCTGCAACTTCATTAGCTAACATTTTATTTAGGGTTAAAATATTCTTTTTTTCCAACGCTATCGCGGTGGTATTGTCCAAAGTCATCAAACATTTTTGCGACTTTATAATTCATTACAGGGCCTGAAACACATGTTCGAATTCCAAGCGGATCAACAACGCACTGTCCGCAAACTCCAAATCCACACTTCATATATCTTTCAATTGAAACAAACGTGTTAACGCCTGCCTCTTCACCGATTTCACCGACTTTTTGCATCATGATTTCTGGTCCGCATGTCATGATTTTGTCAACTTTCGTGTCTTCAAGAACTTTTTTCAAAACTTCCGTGTTATATCCTTTGTGTCCAACTGATCCATCGTCAGTTGATATATGGATATTCGTATTTTCAAGTGCTTTTAATTTTTCCATGTAAACAAGATGTTTTTCGCTTCGCGCTCCTTCAATAAATTCAATTTTGCATCCTTGTTTTGCCGCTTCATAAGCCACAAAATATAAAGGAGCCGCTCCATATCCGCCTCCAACTAAGGCTAAAGTTTCGCCCTCATTTGTTAAAAAATGAGTTCCAAAAGGACCTCGAATCCCGAGTTTATCTCCAACTTTCATCTTTGCCATTTCCTGAGTTGCTTTTCCTCGAGAGCAAATTGTAAGGACTAATTGTTTTCCATCATCAAGAGCAACTGAGATTGGTTTTTCATCAACTCCAGGCATCCATAACATCACAAACTGACCTGGTTTTGCACCGATTGATATATCAAAATAAAAATTTTTAACAATTTCATTTTCGTCTTCAATTTTCGCAATTGGGACCACTATTGGTAATTGTTCTTTGTTCATACTTTTGCTGTTCCGATTAATTCTTCGACGCTCTTAACGCCTTCTTTATCGCACCAGTCAGACATTTCTTTACTTACTTTTCTAAACACATCTGCGCCTCTGTAAAAAACCGCAGTTCCGATTCCAACAAGAGTTGCTCCTGCCATCATTATCTCTAAAGCGTCTGCTCCTGTTGTAATTCCACCTGTTCCGATGATTGGAAGTTTCGTTGCCTGATAAACATCGCTTACTATTTTAACTGCCAGAGGTTTGATTGCCGGCCCGCTTATTCCACCAACTTTGTTTGCTAAAATTGGCATTCGAGTTTCAAGGTTTATTGCCAATCCCGGGCCAAGTGTATTTATAAGGCAAAATCCATCAGCCCCGCCTTCTGCGCATGCATTAGCGATTTCTACAACATTTGTTACATTCGGAGATAGCTTAATTATTACTGGTTTATTCTTTGCAACTTTCTTCACATCTTCAGTTACTGATTTTGCATCAAGTGCCACACATGCAAACGGAAGCCCAAGTTCATCTTCAACATTCGGACAAGAAATATTCACCTCTAAAATATCCACATCTAATTTGTCGACTTCTTCTGCGATCACTGCAAATTCATCTTTTTTACCTGCAACAATCGAAGCAATTAATGGAGCCGGTTTATTTTCTGAATAAAGTGCAATTTCTTCTTTTGCTTTTTCAAGTCCAGCATCTGGTAATCCAACTGCATTCATCATCCAGTTTTCTGTTGTTATTATTGTAGGATTCGGATGACCCTGATGTTCATTCAGCCAGATTGATTTCGTTGTAATTCCACCTGCACCGCTATTGACCACACTCTTCCAAGTGGCTGCAGTCACACCTAAAACGCCTGAAGCAAGAACGGTCGGGTTCTCAAATTCAGTGCCTAGATATTTTACTTGTAGATTTGCCATTTAGTTACTTAAGGTCGCTTAACATTTAAGCATAAAAGTAGGAGGCTGACTAGGAAAAGATTTAAGTGTTTCATGATTGACCTCCTACTGATACTTGAAGTAAACGATCACCCCAATGGTGAAAATGATGAAAAGCGCTAATTGCAACCAATCTCTGATTGCACCAGCGTAATGCATCGCCTTAGCATCTCTTTCAGTTTCAGATTCGTCACTCAAGACGCACCTTCCTTTCTTAGTCAGCCGTTAGCTGACGTTGTTAAGCAATCACAACAACAATTGTTGCAATACTCAAAACACAAAAACTCTCAACTCCATAATTCGGAACAAAAAATGAAAAAATTACTGCCCCTGCGGCAACAGTAAAAGCCCCCACACAAAGCCAAGCTACTCTTCCTGACATTGTTTTCTCCTAAATATGAACTGTGTAGAACTTGCAATAGATACAAAATCCGAAGAACAAAGCTTGGGATCCAATTAGTAATGCCGCCATCCATGCATCTTCATTATTTCCAATCCGACTTCTGATTGCTTCAAGAATCGCCATTTGTGTTTCTCCTTTTAACGCCAGCCCAATTTTCAAAGGACCAGCTTGAAACTCTTGGTTGAAAGATTTCAGCGCAAAAACCCTTTAAGGCGAGTATAGTAAAGTATTTAATTCTTTTAAACAAGTTTATTTATATGAGAAAAAGGCCGACGAGAAATCGTGCGACCCGGCCAGAGATGGCCTTGGAAGGTTACGAAGGTAGACTACTTGCTGAAGTACTTGTTGTACCAGGCTTTGCGTTCACGACGAATGCGTTGGCGAATCGTCACACGCTTAGTCAAACGATTGCTGTACTCAGCACCCTGAAGACCAGATACGAACTTGAAGTAGCTCTTTTTGTCTTTCTTTGCACGTTTACATTCAGCGCGCAGGGTTTTATCGTACTTGGTAGCGGGGTAAAAGCAGAAGTAAGGGTAAGTCGAATCGAGGAGCAGAATAGCGGTAGCTCGATACTTGTTATAGTAGAGCTTGCTAATCTGTTTGCGCATGCAACCCAGATGGTTAGTCAGCGACTTTTCGTAAGTCTCGTTCCGGTAGCCGTGTAGCATGCACCACTTCAACTTCTCCCTTAGGAACTTGTCGATGTAGTCATCCGAGGGCATCATGTGCCCTTTGGGAGGGGGTGAGAGCAAAGCAGATTTGGGTCTTGCTCGGGCTCGCTTTGGAACCGGCTTGACCTCTTTAATCGACTCAACATCCATTGTAGCCGTGACCACCTGATTAGACTTTTGCTCAGGCTCATCAGAACCACTGAAGATGTGAACAAAACCTACGATAACGGCGATCAGAACCAGCACGCCCAATAAGCCGAATGTTGCGACCTTGCCAAAAGAACTTTTCTTCTTTCCTCCTGTGATTTCGCGAAAAACTCCTTTAGTGAGTACGGGAGTTTTGACGGTTGCATTGCAGCTTTTTTCCATTTTGTGCTTCAATGCAATGATACCGCCTTCAATCAACTCGATGAATTCCGCCATGGTGCAACGCTTATCCGGGTCGACTTTCAGAGCAGGAGCCAGAATAGACTGAAACCATTCCGGGCAATCCTCAACTCTCTCCTTAATCAAGCCATCGGTCCACGACTTAAAAACCAAAGCTACCAACTCAACATCAGAAAGATCTTCGATGCTCTTGTCGGAATCTTTTGGAAGAAAAAGCACCTCGTTCATCACAGCCAGAAACAAAGTTGCTGCGGCAGCGAATACATCCGCTTTTGGGCCAACATCTTTATTTGTCATCCCCTGTTCAGGAGCCATGAAAACTGGACTACCAACGGCAGTCCCGATACTGGTCATTTGCAAATTCTGACTAGGCTTTTTCACCAACCCCCAATCGATAATATAGATTTCCGAGATGCCTGATTGATCGAAAACAACCAGGATGTTTGCAGGTTTGATGTCTCGATGGATTATGCCCTTTGCATGGGCTTTATCCACTGCAACAAGAACGCCTCTCATGATCTGCAGAACAAGCTGCAGATAGTTAAGATCAAACAGCCCATTCGGATTATCCTGAATAAGCTGATCCAGCGTTATGCTGTTAGCAGCATACTCCATGACGATGTGAGGCTCAGGGGTCTGAGACACATCAAGAATTGAAAGGATACTATCCCCACAAATCCTTTTCAAATCATACTGAGAACTTGCCTCAGCCATCATGCGTGCCACAACAATACTGTCGGTCCCATCCTTAGGAACCTTGACTACAACATCACGATTGAGTTGCATATGGGACGCTAAGTAAATATTAGCCATCCCACCTTGTGCGATCAATTTCTTGATCTTGATCCTCCCGAATTTCTTTCCAATTCTAGGATCGTTATCTGAGAGTAAGAAATCATCCTGACTGAGTCCCATTCTCGTCTTGTTCAGATCTGTC